>JANWJY010000108.1 GCA_025451715.1 Fimbriimonadaceae bacterium
CCAAAGGGTGACCTACAACAAGGACAGTGCCCTCGTCGTTGCAGAAGGGATGGTGACCGTCCATCTTCCGGCGGGACAGGTGTCCGGCCCTTACGATAGACTAGTGGCCACGCCCGGACTGGAAAAGGTCGGCACCGCCGATAGGTTTGGACTATGAGAGTGAAAAGGACTTTGCTTATTGCGGCCGTAGGATGCGGCTGTGTGTGTTTTGGTCTGCAGACCGCGCAGAAGAAGTACGTCATCCTGGACGACAAGAAAGGCGGGTTCAAGATCTACGACGTCGAGTCGGTCATGGGCACGTTCGAGCCGGACGGTGACTACGGGTTCGATGCCAGCGGCTCGCCGATGCGAGGTTTTTCAAAGGACCAGGGCCTGGTCTTTTCGACGAGGGCGATGAACGGGGTGGCCGCGAGGACTGAAGACGGCTCGTTCCGGATCAAGAACGCCAAGGCGACCGGCAACGTGATAATCGAGGTCACGTCGACGGGCACGGACGAAGCGACGACCAAGTCCCACGTCGAGACCGGCACACTGACGCTCGCCGAGAGCGAGACGGACTCCACGGTCACGTTCCCCGCTGCGTTCACTTTCACGAACCACGTCGTCTCGACTACCGTGGACCGTCTGTTGGACGTCAACGCGCCGAGCGGCGTGTTCGTGCTCCCAAGGCTCAACCAAAACTCTGGGTCGAGCAACCCATTCAAGTCTGCGAACGTGCGCGGACCGCTGAACGTCACCATCGACACGAAGACGAAGCTCGCGGACGGCACAAAGCGCGAAGTCATCAAGGTCAAAGCCGACCGGATGACCTACGATGGGACGGCGCGGGTCATGAGGCTGGATGGCAACGTGGTGGTCGACGTCGACATAACGCCAACGCAAGGCAAGCCCTATGGGTATGTGTCAAACCTCGACTGGATCGAGATCGCTTTCGATGAAGACTCTGCCGTGAAAGGCACCAAGACGGGCGCCGGCGGCTCATCGGGCAAGGGTGGCGGCGGCAAGTGAAGATATCAGCCGAGGGGCTGGTCAAGGCGTACCGCGGGCGCCGCGTGGTAGACGGCGTCAGTTTCAGCTTCGACCAGGGCGAGGTCGTCGGCCTGCTCGGCCCCAACGGAGCCGGCAAGACCACAACGTTCTACATGATCACCGGGCTCGTGCAGCCGACAGAGGGCCGGGTGCTCTTCGACGACAAGGTAGTCACGTCGTGGCCGATGTACAAGCGCGCGAGGGCGGGAGTGGGCTACCTGGCGCAGGAGAGCAGCGTGTTCCGCAACTTGAGCGTGGCGGACAACATCCGCCTCGTGCTCGAGGCGGCCGGGAAGTCGCACAAGGAGATCGACGCCAAAGTCGCAGAGCTCCTGCGCGACCTCCACATCGAGAAGATCAAGGACCAGAAGGGCCGCGTGCTCTCCGGCGGTGAGAGAAGGCGCGTCGAGATCGCCAGGGCGCTCGCGACTGAGCCGAAGTTCATCCTGCTCGACGAGCCGTTCACCGGCATCGACCCGGTGACGATCGAGGAGCTGCAACACATCATCCACCGGCTCTCGCGGCAGGGGATCGGGATCCTGATCACCGACCATAACGTCGCAGCGACCCTTTCGATCACGGACCGGAATTACATCCTGATCGACGGCGAGATCATCGCTCAAGGCACGCGGACGGAGATCGAGGCGAACGACCTCGTCAAGAAGCACTACCTCGGCCATGGTTTCGAACCGAGGGAACCGAGAGAGTGAAACGCATCGACCGACTGGTCATCGGCGAGCTGCTCGGACCCTGGATCTTCGGTGTGGCGATCTTCACCGTGCTGATCTCCGCAGGCCAGTTCCTGTTCCAGATCACCAGCTACCTCGCGAGCGGCGCCGACGTCTGGGCGACGATGAAGCTGCTCATGTACTTCATGCCTGGCGTGATCGCGAAGACTCTTTCCATGTCGATGCTGCTGTCGACGCTACTCGCGTTCGGCCGCTTGAGCGGCGACAGCGAGATCGTGGCCTTGCGCGCTGGCGGCATCAGCCTTGCACGCATCATGATGCCTGTCGCCGTTTTCGGGTTCGCCGTGTCGCTGCTCGCCTGGTCCTTCAGCGAGCACCTCGTGCCGACCGCGACGAAGGGTGCGATCCAGATCAAGCTCGAGCTTGATGAGCAGAAGAAGAACCGTTCCGAGCAGACGACCTCTCGCCCGATCTACAAGGACGGCCGCCTACAGATGCTCCTCGTCGCACGTGACTTCGACATCGCGACGGGCGTGCTGCGGGGAGTCACGCTCCTCATGTACGACAAAGAGGGCGAAGCGGTCGGCATATTCTGGGCGCCAAGAATGGACTACCAGAGCGAGCAGAAGTGGACCGCGCCGGACGGCGGTCGGTTTCTCGACCTGCGCACATACGCTGAGGCCACATCGCCCGGCCCGGTGCTGCCGACGCAGGTCCCCAACCCCGACGTGACGCCCGACGACCTCATCACACAAGCGCTCAAGGAGCTGGACGCGCTCAGCATGAGCCAGATGGGCGAGCAGATCGCCCGGGAGAAGTCGAGGCCGACTTACAGCATGAAGCAGGTCTCGAACCTCGAATACGGCTATTGGAACAAGATCGCACTGCCGCTGGCGGCGCTCGTCTTCGGGCTCCTGGGGGCTCCGCTGGGAATCCGGAACCACCGCGCAGGCACGGCAACCGGATTCGCCCTCAGCGTCGTAATCATCTTTTGTTACATGATGTTGGCCAACGCGATGTCGATCATGGCCCAGGGCGGGCGCATTCCGGCCTACATGGCCAGCTTTACGCCGATTGTGATCGGGCTCGTGGTCGCAATCGTGCTCATCCATCGTCGGAACTGATAGAAATTGGACGTTAGCATCTGGGTCGTCATCCTGCTCGTGCTGCTCAGCGGCGCGGTGGCGGCCGTTGGCGACTGGCTGGGCCGCAAGCTGGGCAAGAAGCGGCTCCGGTTCGGGAAGCTCAGGCCCAAGCACACAGCGATCGTCACCACGTTCATCGCGGGGATGCTGATCACCGCCTTGACGATCGTGATCCTGTCGCTGATGAGCGAGCCGGTGCGCAAGTGGCTGACCGAGGGCGCGAGGATCCAGCAGCAGCTCCAGGAGACCCGCGGAGACCTGAGCGCTGCGCAGACGCAGCTCGACGCGGGGCGGAAGGACATCGCGGGAGTGCGGGCGGAGCTGAAGACCGAGCGGGAGAAGCTCACGGCCGAACAAGCGAAGGTCGTGCAGGCTACAAAGCTGGCGGAAGGGATGCGTGCCGATGCGGCCGCCATGCGCTCTCAGGTGAATGCGCTCGAAGTGCGAGTCAAGGCTAGCGCCGATCGCTTGGAAGGACTTCAAGCAGAGTATCAGCGTGTCGACGAGGAGCTCAAGACTCGACTTGGCAACATCGAGCAGTATAGAAAGCTCCAGGACGAACTCTTCGCAGAGAACAACCGATTGCTTGAAGAAAACGACAAGCTCTCAAATGACATCACGAAACTGCAGAGACAAATCGAAGACCTGAACAAGGAGGTCGAGGGCGCGCAGCAGGCGCAGACGATCGCAAACGCTAGCTTTGTCACGGAAAAGCAGCGGATCGAGGCGGACCGCCAGAAGGCGCTGGCCGACCTAAGGGACGCCGAGTCTGAACTCAGTACCGCGAGAAAACTGCTCTCCGACGTCCAGCGCGCGGCCGCGTTGTTCCGAAACGACGCCTCCCGCGCGCGCTTCAACAAGCTGATCTACAGCCGCGGCGACGAGCTTGCGAGGCTTCCCGTCCGCTCGATGTTGAGCCAGGCCGAAGCGCGGAACTACTTGCTCGCGGTCATGGAGCTCGCGTCACGCGACGCGGTGTCGCGCGGCGCCGCCGAACTACAGAACAGCAACATCGCGGTCGGCTTCCTCGCCTTCACGACGAACGACGGCACGACCGTTACCCAAGAGATACAGTTCCAACAGGCTGTGGACGAGATCACGGCGAAGCAAACGGACCAGCTCATCGTCGTGCGGACGCTTACGAACGCCTTCGAGGGCGACTCGATTGCGATCGACGTCGAAGCCTTCCCGAACAGTGTCGTCTACAACCTGGGTGACTTCATCATCGAGACCCGCATCGACGGCAGAAAGGGCGTGCAAGGGGTCACCGAGGCGCTCGTCAACTTCATCGGCGACCAGCTCCGTGAGAGGGCAGTCAAGGACGGCATGGTCCCTGCGATCGGCCGACAGCCCGAACTAGGGGAGGTCACGCAAGAGCAGATCCAGCAGATCGTGAGTGACATCGTCGTGACCGAGCGCACGATCGTCGTGCGCTTCCACGCCGCGAAGGAGACGAGGGCGGGCGACACACTGACGCTCGACATCAGACTACGATGAGCGAGACCGGTGAGAAGACAGTGCTGGCGATCGACCCGGGCCACGCAAAGTGCGGGCTCGTCGTCGCCAAGAGGAACGGCTTAGGGAAGGTCGAACTTCTCTGGCGTCGGGTCGCCAAGTCCGAGGAGCTCATGGACCTTGTGCGCGAGGCCGCTGACGAATGCCCGTTCTCGATGGTCATCGTGGGTTCCGGCACAAAGTCGGCGGACGTCGTCAAGGCGCTCAGAGAGTGGCTCCCGAGCGTGGGGATCCTCGTCGTCGACGAAAGAGACACTTCGATCCAAGCGCGGGAGCGCTATTGGGTGCACAACCCGAGGCGAGGCTGGAGGAGGCTGCTCCCCTCGACGATGCAAGTCCCGCCAGAGCCGGTAGACGACTTCGTCGCGCTCATCCTCGCCGAGCGTGTGCTCGTCGGCTAGCCCTTTTTCTCAAAGGCGCTGAGGAGGTTCTTCGTGATCTCGGCCTCCTTCGACTTCGCGTACCCCTGCCATCCGCTCTGGAGGGTCCCTGTCTTGTCGGCGAGCAGGAAGTAGGGGGTGCCCGGTATCCCGTAGGCCCGCTCGATCGCCCCGTCTTTGTCCCAAAACACCTGTCGGTCCTTGTCCTTCCTGCTCACGTCGGGCTGCTTCTTTCCGAGTGAGACCTCGATCAAGGCGCACCCCTTGGTTTTGAGAGTGCGCCGCAACGACGCGAGGTACGGTTCTGCGGACTTGGAGACCTCGCAGTCGGGGTCGGTGAATACGATCGCGACCGACGAGCCCTTCACGAGCTTCGCGACATCCACGACCGCGCTGCGCCGCGCGTCGGTCCAAGAGCCGAACACCGCGGGCTCGCCAAGCATGACCGTGCGCGTATGCAGCATGGGAATGCTCGTCGGCATGTAGCCGATAGGAGGTTTGATGGCGTACGCTTCATGCCCCTCTGGAGCTGACCTCTCAATCTTCGTGAAGTCCGCGGTGGTATCGAAGGTGCCGTTCTGGGTTATTAGCAAGCGCCGCCACCGGACGACCTTGCCCTCCGGGTCGATCCAAAGCGTGTGCGCTCCCGGGTTCATCAATTGCCCGTTGTCGATGAGCACCTTGTCGCAGCTCACGCCGCTAACGACCTCCTTGCCCTGCGAAACGCGCTTGCCCGCTTGGTCGAACGCCTTCAGTGATTCAGAAAGTACAAAGTTCGGAAAGGCGAACTCTGAGATCCCGGAGAAGTTTCCGTACGGCTGGCGGTTCTCCGCGAACGGGGCGCCCTCGTCGTACTCCTTCAAGTCGTCGCGCAGCGCGAGCCAGCCTGACTTTGAGTGCAGGTATCGGAACTCCTCGCCCAGCCACCTGCACGAGAACGACTGCCTGTCCGGTCCCCTCACGACCAGCCTGGCTTGGGCGGTGGACTGAACTCCGAGCATCGTCACCCGGAACTCGAGCGTGAGGCCCTTTGCAGAGGCCATGAACGCCGCGTTTCTCGCAAGAGGATCGGCGTCTTGGGTGAGCGTCGCAAGGGAGAGAAGGATGCTGATCATCGGAACGCCCTGTTCTACCGTAATGCGACTCCAACGGTTTGCTGAACTCGGATTTAGGTTAGAACGACCTGTGGGCTGCGATCTCTCGTATGGATTGGGCGACGACCGACTCTTTCGGTTGGCCCGCGTCGATCACCCGCCACCGGTCCGGCTCTCTTGTCGCCTCATTCAGAAACCCGTGCCTGACCCTTTCGTGGAAATCGAGCGGTTCCCGGTCGAGGCGATCCGCCCCTCTTACCCTCGCGAGCCCGATCGCGGGGTCGAGATCGAAGAGGAGGGTCAAGTCCGGCTTCAATCCTCCGGTCGCGAGAGCGTTCAGCTCACGCAGTCGTTCAACGTCGAGCCCCCGCCCATAGCCTTGGTACACGACAGTCGAGTCCGCGTGCCTGTCGCACAGGACGATGACGCCCCCTTTTAGCGCGGGGCGGATGGTCTTCGCGACGTGCTCGGCGCGGTCGGCGAGGAACAAGAAGAGCTCTGTCAAAGGCTCCAGCGAGCCGCCGTGGAGCAGCACGTCGCGCACGGCCGCGCCGATGTCCCCCGAGCCCGGCTCCCTTGTCGTCAGGACCTCGCGACCGTCCGCGCGCAACCGTTCCGCGATCAACGCTTGGACGGTGCTCTTTCCGGCCCCCTCGGGCCCCTCGAGGGTCACGAACATCTGGCCGCAGATTACTCGGGACGCGGGCTGGTACATTCGGGCCGATGCCCCCAGCCGAATCCGAGATGGTAGCCGCGCTGGGGTCGCTCCTGGCGCTCGACCGCGTGCTGGCGGGTTCGGCCGTTCAGCGCGCCTACGACTGCGACGCGTACACGGTGGACCGCAGCGCACCGACCTGCGTCGTGCTCCCAATCTCGACCGAAGAGGTGTGTGCCGTCGTCCGGTGGTGCATCGAGCAGGGTGTGCCGTACACGCCGCGCGGCGCAGGCACCGGTCTGAGCGGCGGCGCGCTCGCAGCGCTCGGCGGCGTGCTGGTCTCAACCAAAAGGATGACTTCGGTTCTGGAGGTCGACGTCCCGAACCGCTGCCTTCGCGCGCAGGCCGGCGCGGTCAACCTCCACCTCTCGAAGGCCGTCGCGAACGACGGGCTTCACTTCGCGCCGGACCCATCGAGCCAGACCGTCTCGACTCTCGGCGGCAACATCGCCGAAAACTCCGGCGGCCCGCACACGCTCAAGTACGGTGTCACCGTGCAGCACGTGCTTGAGGTCACGATGGTCGGCACGGACGGTGAAGTTGTCACCATCGGCAACTGCGTCCCTGGCATGCCCGGCCTCGACCTCCTCGGCGTCGTCGTTGGCTCTGAGGGCACGCTTGGAATCGTCACAGAGGCCTGGGTCAAGCTGACACCGAACCCCGAGCGCGTCGAGACCGCCCTCGCCTCGTTCGGTGACGCGCGCGGAGCGACCGAGACCGTCGCTGCCATCATCGCGGGCGGTACGATCCCCGCCGCCCTCGAAATGATCGACGAGGGTTGCCTCAAAGCCGTGCTTGCTGCGTTCCCCCTGGACGTCCCGGCTGACACCAAGGCGCTGCTCCTGATCGAGTGCGACGGCAGTACAGAGCAGGCGAAGACCGAGATCGCCAATGTCGTCGAGACGTGCGAGAAGCAAGGCGCGCTGAGAGTGGACGTCGCCAAGGACGAGCGGGAGCGGACCAAGCTCTGGACGGCCAGGAAGAAGGGCATCGGTGCGATGGGCCGTCTCGCCCCCACGATCGTCACGCACGACGGCGTCATCCCGCGCTCGAAGCTCCCCGAGATGCTCGACTTCGTCTATGAGGTCGCGCGGGAGCATGGCCTTGGCGTCGGCAACATGTTCCACGCCGGCGATGGCAACCTGCACCCGATCTTCTACTTCGACGACCGCCAAGAAGGCAAGATCGACGCGGTCGTCGCGGCCGGGGAGAAGGTGATCGCCAAGTGCATCGAGCTCGGCGGCAGCGCGAGCGGCGAGCACGGGATCGGGGTCGAAAAGTCCGACCTCCTAAAGCTCATGTTCGGCCCGGAAGACATGCGCCTCCAGCGCGACGTCAAGTCGGTGTTCCACACCTCCGGGCTGTGCAACCCGTGCAAGGTCATCCCCGACCAGAAGGGGTGCGTCGAGCACATGCGCCGATGGAGGGGCGCGGCAAATTGAGGTCCATCGAGGAGCTCTGCGACGCGGTGCGGAGCGCGGAGCGCGTGCGCATCATCGGTTCCGCCCGAAGGTCTGGGTTTCTGCCGTCATGGGATGGAGCGATCCTCTCCCTATCCTCGCTCTCCGGCGTGATCGCGCACGACGTCGCCGACCAGGTCGTCGAGGTCTGGGCCGGGACGGGGGTCCAGGAACTTCAAGAGGAACTAGGGAGGCATGGTCAGTGCCTGCCCCTGGCGAGCGGTGTGCCGCTGGCGGTATCCCAGCAGTACGGCACCGTCGGCGGCCTGCTAGCGACTAACCTCCCACACGCACTTTCGGCACAGTGCGGCGGGCCGCGTGATTGGACGCTCGGCATGACCGTCGTGCGCACCGACGGCACCATCGCGAAGTGTGGCAGCAAGGCCGTCAAGAGCGTCGCGGGCTATGACGCGCACAAGCTGTTCGTCGGCTCGCGCGGCACGCTATGCGCGATCGCGAAGGTCATCCTGCGCACGCTTCCCACCCGTGCGCTACCTGACCATCAGGTGGAACTGTTTGGGAGCGACGAACCCAAGTTTGTCGCAAGGACTCTGCGCACGGACTACGAGAGCACGAAGGCGAGCGCGGGACGGCTCGTCGCAGCCGACCCGGCATCGTGTACGATCTGGGGCCTGGACGAGCCGCCTTTGCCCGTCGGCGCATGGATGCTTGGCCCGCGCGGAGCGATCAAGCGGCAAGAACAACCAAATAACCTCGAGGCGAGCTCAAGGACGGTCTTCGACCCAGGCGGCAAGCTCGCTCCAGGCTGGCAAGAATGAAGTCCCACGACGAGATCCTGCAAGAGGCGGTAGCGTTCCTTCGCGACGAGGTCGGTCCGCGCGGCAACGAGATCGACATGGACCTCGGTGCCCTCAAGTGGGCGCTCGACGGACTGTGTAAACGCGATTTAATGTCGTTGAGAAGGCCGGCAGAGTACGGTGGCCCGGCGATGAGCGAACCGATGTTCCGAGACTTCCAAGAGGCGGTCGCGCGCTACTCAGGCTCGCTTGCGTTCCTGCAGACCCAGCACCAGAGCGCAGCGAGCATGATCGCCAAAGGCGACAACGAACCCCTCAAGCAATCCACCCTACCGAAGATGGGGAAAGGCGAAAGGCTGATCGGGATCGGCTTCAGCCAGCTCCGCCGCCCAGGTCCGCCAATGCTACGCGCTGAGCAGCAAGACGGCGGTTACCTCCTCAACGGCTCGGTCCCGTGGGTCACCGGTTTCGGTCTGTTCGGCGAGTTCCTCATCGGCGCGTCGCTCCCAGACGAGCGTGCCGTTTTCGGGGTCGTGCCGTTCGTGCAGACGTGGCGTGGATTGGGCGAGATCGCGTTCACAGAACCGATGCGTCTCGCAGCCATGGAGAGCCCGCAGACCGTCTCAGCACACCTCACCGACTTTTTCCTGCCGGAGGAGGACGTGGCCTTCATCAAGCCAGCAGGATGGATCCAGAACAACGACATGATCAACATCACCCTGCAGGGGTTCTTCGCGCTCGGTTGTGTGCGCGCCGGGCTCGACCAGCTCCTCGCTGCGTACGAGAAGAAGCAGTCGCCCTTCATCAAGACGGCGTTCGACGCGCTCGACAATGAGCTCGGCGAGTGTCGCAAGCGCACGATTGCGGCCCAAGAGAGCGGCGACGAGGACGTCACGACCGACGAGAAGCTCAAGATCCGCGCCTGGGCGATCGACCTCGCCGTGCGATGCGCTCACGCGGGCGTCACAGCGCACAGCGGCGCGGCGAACAGCGCCAACCACCCCGCGCAGCGTGTGTACCGCGAGGCGCTCGTCTACACCGTTTCCGCCCAAACGACAGGAATCATGCAAGCGACCCTCGAAAGGCTCGTGAGGAGGGGAACTGAGTAGCCGCCGAATCTCCAAACCTACGAACTCCCAGGTATCTTGTCCTCGTGCGCTTCATAGCGGCCGCGTCGGCCCTGCTCCTCTCCACCGCGGCCTTCGCAGACCGGCTCATCCTCATTCCGATGGGCAAGAAGCTGCTCACCGACTCGTTCCAGCTCGAGATCCTCACCGACCGCAGCCGCGACATCACGATGGGGTGGTTCGGCTTCGGGATCGGGCAGTCGTTCGACTTCGAGGTCACAGCCGAGAGCTTCAACGACAATCGCATGACCGCTAGCCTCGACTTCTCCTACAACTACACCGTGCCGGTCATCGACTTCCTGCCTGGGATAAGCCTCGGGGTCCAAGACGCGATGAACGTCACCGAGCGCGGCCGAAACGTGTACGTCGCCCTTACGCACCGATATGGGAACTACGGTGAGCTCAACCAGGACCTGCCGACGGAGCTGACCTACGGCTTCTGGACTCGGAAGGGAGGGCTCTTCTTCGCGGGCGTCACGCTGCCGTTCTCACGGACCCTGCAGCTCATAGCCGAGCACGACTCCGACGAGCTCACCGCAGGGTTTCAGCTCAGCCCCCACGAGGGCGTCCAGTTCAGGGCTCTGTTCAGGCAGAGCCAGGTGATGGTGAGCTTTCGCGTGCAGGCGAGGTTCTGACCTCCAGCCCCGCGATCCGGCACTGCTCCACGATCTCCCGCTCAAGCCTTTCTGAGAACAGCCGACGGTTCAGCTTGTCGTCCTGGCTCGTCGAGGCGTCTGCGAACGAGAACGGCTTCCCGAACGCGACCCTCAACCGCGAGAAGCCCGGAAGCTTGCGCCCCTTCGGCAGGATCTTGTGCGTGCCGTAGACGCCGGTCGGCACAACGAGTGCGCCAGACTTTTTCGCCAAGAGTGCGACGCCGCTCTGCATCGACAAGAGCGTCCTGCCGTCGCCCCGCGTCCCCTCGGGGAACATGATCAGGCAGTGGCCCTCCGCGAGCTTCTCTAGGGCGAGCCGCACCGCCGAAGTGTCGCCCGCGCCGCGCTTGACAGGGAACGCGTTGAGGCTTCGGATCAATGGTCCGAACACCGGCGGTTTGAACAGTTCCTCCTTTGCCAGAAACGCGACGCAGCGCGGACTGCCGCACGAAACCACTGGAGGGTCGAAGAACGAGACGTGGATCGGCGCAAGGATCACCGGCCCATCGAGGGGGATGTTCTCCTGCCCGATGATCTTCAGCCCGCCGCTGAAGAACCGCAGCACGATGTGCCGCGCGATCCAAAGGACGAAAAAGTACCAAGTCGTTCCGCGCGAGCTCAAGGCGCGAACCTCGGAAACTTCGCCAAATCTGCCTTGTCCTCGCACACGTCCGCGAGCAGCCGACCGATCCATGGGCCGAACTTGAACCCGTGCCCGCTGCACGGGCTCGCGACAACTGTCCGCGCGTCGGTCTTGGCGATCTTGAAGTCCTCGTTCGCGGTGCGCGTGTAGAGGCAGGTGTGCGCCTCTGCGAACACCGGGTCTGGGTTGCCGAGCCTGCGCGCGCAGAAGTCGCGCATCACCTCGAGCGTCGCCGGGTCGTGGCCACCGCGCGGCGCGTTAGTGTCGATCTCCCGCAACAGGTCGTGGCAGCCGAGCTTGAACGAGCCCTTGCCCGGCTCGTTCGGGAACCCGTACACCTGTCCGTCCTTCGCCTCGATGAAGACCGGACTGTCGAGCACGCCATCGATGTATGCGAACGTCGCTTGCCGTACAGAGACGGGGAAGTCGGCGAAGTCCCTCACCCACGCACCCGCCGTCACCACGACTCGGTCGAAGTCGAACAGCTCCTTCAGAGTTTCAACCTTCTGGTGGACAAACCGCGAGCCGTGCTTCGTCGCCGTGTTGCGGCAGGTCTCGAGCACGGTCGGCGGGTGCACCCATCCTGCCTGCGGTGTGAACACTCCGACGTCGTCCTCGGCAAGAGTGAACGGGGTCTCGTCTCCTCGCTTCAGTTCGAACGGCACAC
>JANWJY010000109.1 GCA_025451715.1 Fimbriimonadaceae bacterium
CCGCTTTGCGAGACATCGTCGGCGCAATGACGCTCGACCAGATCCTCGTCGACCGTGAAGGGCTCGGAAAGCGTGTCGAGGAGATGGTCGAGGCCGAGATCGATGGATGGGGGCTCGAGGTCGCCGGAATCCGCATCCAGGACATCGAACTACCCGAGGACCTCAAGCGCGTCATGGCGCGACAGGCTTCGGCCGAGCGCGAAAAGCGCGCGACGATCACGAAGGCCGAGGGCGACCGCGACGCCGCCGCAAACCTCGCTGCCGCGGCAAAGACGATGGCCGAAGCATCAGGCGCTCTCCAGCTCCGCACGCTCCAGACTCTCGACGGGCTCGGTGCGTCGGCCTCCAACACCGTGGTCCTCGCCGTCCCGACCGAAGTCTTCGAGGCCCTGCGCTCCGTCCCCGCTATCGCCAAGGCGATCGAACGAAAGGAATAGCCAATGGAAGGCGCTACCCCTCCCCCTTGGGGGAGGATGGGAGGGGGTGTCTGCCATCAGAGCGATCACACATTTAGAGTGGTCTACTGTCCTTAGCCCACAACTCCACCCACCGGTACACTCCTCCGTCCATGCTCGACAAGCTCGACGAGATAGAGCAGAAGTACACGGATCTTGAGGAGATGCTTCAAGACCCGGCGATCGTCGTCAATCCAAAGAAGATGGCGACGCTCGGAAAGCAACGAGCCGAGCTCGCCGAGCTGGTCAAAGTCATCCGCGACTATAAGAAGACACGGCAGCAACTGACGGACGCCGAAGAAATGCTCCGCGACCCCGCGTACGCCGAAGTCGCCGAAGAGGCGAAGAAGGAGCTCGAGCAGGCCAAGCAGCAGATCCCCGCGTACGAAGAAAAGCTCAAGGTCATGCTCCTACCGAAGAATCCCAACGACGACAAGAGCGTCATCATCGAGATCCGCGCCGCCGCCGGCGGCGATGAGGCCGCGCTCTTCGCTTCAGAGCTCGTCCGCGCCTACACCCGATACGCGGAGCGCAGAAAGTGGTCGTACGACGTCATCAGCAATGAAGAGTCGGGCATCGGCGGCTCGTCGTCGATCGTGTTCTCGATCGACGCACCCGGGGCGTACAGCCAGCTCAAGCACGAGAGTGGCGTACACCGTGTGCAGCGCGTGCCAAAGACCGAGTCGAGCGGGCGCATACACACCTCGACGATCACAGTTGCGGTGATGCCGGAAGCGGAGGAAGTGGACATCGACATCAAAAGCGACGACTTGGAGATCACGTCTTTCAGGTCATCCTCCGCGGGCGGCCAGCACATGCAGAAGAACGACACCGCGGTCCGTATCGTGCACAAACCGTCTGGCCTTGCCGTCGTCTGCCAAGACGAGCGCTCGCAGGCGCAGAACAAGATCAAGGCGATGACGGTCCTGCGCTCACGGCTCTACGAGGCCGAACAGGAACGTGTGGCCAAGGAACGCGGCGAATTGCGACGGGGCCAGATCGGCACGGGCGACCGCTCGGAGAAAATACGCACGTACAACTTTCCGCAAGACCGCATCACCGACCACCGGATCGGTTTCAACGTGCACGGGATCTCGCAGTACATGGACGGCGACATCCAAAAAATGATCGACGCGCTCAATCAAGAGGAGCAGGCGCGCAAGATCTCTGAGGCCCAGACCGCTGCCTCACGGTGACGCGAGCCGTCAGATCGAAACCGGCGCCCCGCCCCTCTCTGCCGACTCATAGCAAGCCCGAGTGATCCGCACGACGTCCATCCCGCACTCGAACGGAGCGAGCACCGGGTCGCGTCCGAGCACTGCGCCAATAAAGTTCGCGTCTGGCGTCGTCGCCGCCGGCCAGTCCCCCATCGCTTGCGGCTCGCCGCCGCGCGGCGTCAGTTCCACCACACCGTCGGTCCACGAGACCATCGCGCCCTCGAGCGCGATCACGTGCCTTTCGTGCCACTTGCACGCGTGACCCATCACGCACACGCTCGCCATCGCACCGCCATCGAAGCGCACCGTCGTCACGGTGTCGATGTCCACGGGGGTGCCGCGATTGTCGGCCATGCACGTCACCGAGACGGGCCGCAGTCCCGTCGTCCACAAAACAACATCAACGATGTGGCTGCCCGAGTCATTGAGCATCCCGCCCTGCGAGAGGTCGGGATCCTGCCGCCACGTGCCCTGCGTAAAGTTCTTCCAGTCTTGGCTCAGCATCGAGTTGATCATCAGGATCGGGCCGTACTCGCCTCCCTGTAGCACGCCGCGCAACCACTGGATTTCCGCGAACCCGTGCCGCTGATAACTGACCGCTCCCACTCGCCCTGAGCGGTCGCGCGCATCGAGGCACGCATGAGCGTCCTCGACTGAGCAAGCCAGTGGCTTCTCTACCAGCACGTGAAGCCCAGCGTCGAAAGACCGCACGACCTCATGACGGTGGCCCTTGTGCGGCGTGACCAGCATAACGGCGTCGCAGACTCGCGCGTCCACGAGCGGGTCGATCCCCGAGTACTCGGCGACGCCGGAAAGCTCAGGGTACTTCGCCTTGGTCTCGGCGGTCTGCTTGGGGTCAGGTTCGGCCATGGCCACGACGTTGACCTCGGGCACAGCGAGCATCTGGTGCAGACGGTGGCGCATAAAGCCGCCACAACCGACGAGTCCGAGCCTGACTTTTTCCATAGGGGTCCTTACACTTGCCCCGTAAAGATGCCGGGGCTTTAGACCGAAACATTACCTGTGGAACCAACGCGAAGCAATGGAACAAGTCGAGCAGGGGCGCCGCGGGAACGGCGGATGACCTGGCTGGATCGAATGGCTGTTAACTTTGACACCCGACTCGCTTTCCAGAGCATTCTCGTTGGCGCGTCGATCTTCGCGGTCTACGGCTTCTCGCCTGACAGTGGAGAGAAGGACTCGCGCGTGCAGTCCCGGCTCTACAGCCACCTCGACCACGCCGACCGCTGCGTTGCCAACGGCAACACCAGCGAGGCGATCGCTTACGCCGAGATGGTGCTCTTACGGCGCGAGATCACGGTCTACGTCGACGAGTCCAAAGCTCCCTGGCAGATCAAGGAAGACGCCGCAAAGGCGCTCCGCGACGCCGCCATCAACTGGGAGGACGCGCTCAATCGAGAGATAAAGTTTAGGTTCGTACCGTTCCGCGACGCGGACGTCATCATCGGCTACGCCGATGGAGTCCGGTTCGACGGTAAAGAAGCTGCCGGCACAGTGCGCTGGACCCGACAGGTGATGAACCTCGGATCAAACCAGTACCACTATGAGGTCCGCGCCAACATCACGCTCCGTGCCCACACCCCGGCCGGTTCGATGATGAGCTACAGGCAAATGCTGCACACCGCCGGCCACGAGCTGGGCCACGTGCTGGGATTAGAGGACTCGGTCAAGCAGGGCGACCTCATGGGCCCGCTCAGACTCGACAGACCGGTCGAGCGCGCGGCAAAGGCCGAGAGGGACAGCCTTCTTAGCGTGCGCCGACAGGCCGGCGACATCCTCGCACGGGTCAACTCGTACGACAAGGTTGCCGTGCGTCAGGACTACGACAACGTCATCGTCCAGGTAGTGTCAGAGCCGTCGGAGAAGATTGAAGCTAGGAAACCTTCTGTTCGGAACGTTCGCGGCCAGCGCAGGCCTGCTCTTGTACGGAGCTCTGTTCGAGACAAGCAGACTGAGCCGCGAGAGAAGGTCTTTAAGATTGGCGGGATGGCCCGCTAAGCGCGACGGCTACCGAATCGGCCTCGTTGCCGACAACCACATCCGAGACGTCGAGACGATCCTGCTCACGCAGCAGTGCCTCGAGTACCTCCTCTCTGAGAACCCGGACGTCATCGCGTTCGTCGGCGACACCGTCGCTTACTGGAAGCCGGGGGTCGAGCAAATGCTCCGCGAGGCGCTCGCGCCGCTCAAGGGCAGCAAGGTCCCCTGTGTGGCCGTGCCAGGCAACCACGACTACTTCGGCGGCGATCCAGACCTGCTCTTGCCCATCTTTCACGAATTCAACATTCAGCTCCTGCGAAACGAATGCAGGCGCATCGATGGCGTCAACTGGGTCGGGGTCGATTCGGCCGGTGAAGGGTATGCTGACCCATACACGGCCATCCGGCAAAGCGACCCGAGGGATCCGACGATCGTGCTGTGGCACGAGCCCGACATGGTGGACTACTTGCCGCGAGGGCCCGAACTCATGCTCAGTGGTCACAGTCATGGGGGCCAGTTCACCACCCCTTGGGGCTGGGCGCCCATGACGAGCCGGCTCGGTTCAAAGTACCTGCGGGGCTTCTATCCTGGGGCCCCCGTGCCGATCTATGTTAGCAGAGGGCTCGGAACGACAGGGCCGCCAGCGAGGCTTTTTTGCCGTCCGGAGGCGACGCTGCTCGTCTTGAGGCCCACGCCTTACGGACAGTGAGCCCCGTCCCTAGGTCAGGTAAAGTCGGCGCGGCGGTCAAGGAAGACGGGGCCCGCCGCGCACCGCTTCGCGGAACGCTATGAGCATTTCAAAGGCCAAGTACAGCACGGGGGTACCGACGGACAGCGTCGCGCGCGTCTGGCTTGACCCTTCCCTCGTGGTCTGGAGCCTGTTCATGGTGCTCTGGGCGCCGTTCAGCCTCTTCCACCGCGCACGCCGCGCGATCTTTCGAGCCAAGAACGAGGAGTTCGTCGCCGAGCGCTGGGGCAGCCACATCCAGACCCCCGAGACGACGCACGAGCTGCTGGCTAAGCCTGGTGCGCACATCGTGCTCGTCGGCGCAAGCTTCGGCGAAGTGCTGATCGTCGACAAGATCACCAAAGCCCTGCGCGGCACGATGCCCGGCATCAAGGTCACGTGGGCGATCCGCGACCGACAGACAGTCGAGCACGTCAAGAAAATGCACCCCGGCCAGTCGGTCGTGTACTGGCCGTTCGACTGGATCGTTCCGGTCGCAAAGTGGTTGAAGGCGACCAAGCCCGACGTGATCGTCATGCTCGAGCGCTATCGCTTTCCCACCTTTGTCCGCGCGAGCAAGTGCTACGGCGCAGACGTCGTGCTCGTGAACGGCCGCTGCCGCCACCGCAAGTTCTTCTTCTCGTTTGGACGCTGGTACTACAAGTGGCTCTTCAGCGGATTCCGCGCCGTTTTCTTCCAGACTGAGAACTATCTTAAGAGCGCGCGTTCGTTCCTGAGCTCAAAGACGAAAGTGCAGGCCACGGGCGACATCAAGTTCGACCTCAGCCACATCCCGATCGACGCCGAGAAGTCCGTCGCAGTCGACCGGTGGATAGCGAGCGCGGGCGACGTTCCGATCCTCGCGGTCGGCAGCACCGATGCAGCGGAGGAAGAAAAGTTCGTGCTCGAGGCATTCAAAGCGGTCCGCAAGACCGTCAATGCGAAACTCATGATCGCGCCGCGCCGTCCCGCCCGAGCCGACGAGCTCGTCGAGATGATCAAAGGATTCAGCCTGACCGCAAGCCGGCGATCAAAGATGGAGGGCCCCGCGGACGTCTATGTGCTCGACTCGTTTGGCGAGCTCTCGTACGCGTACAAGTTTGCGACCGCGGCCTACGTCGGTGGCGCCCTGTTCGGAATGGGCCACAACGTCATCGAGCCGCTCGAGTGGGGGATCCCCGTGAGCTACGGCCCGAACCGCGGCCACTTTGGCACGATCCAGGAATCCTGTGAGCGCGCTGGCGTGGGCACGCGAATCGCGAAGTCTTCGCAGCTCGCAGTCCACTGGCTAGGAGTCCTCAACTCCCCCGAATGCCGAGCCGAGATCGCCGAGCAGTGTAAGTCCATGCTCGAGAGGCACCGCGGCGCGTTGGGCGTCACGCTCGACGAGGTCCACGCGCTCATCGAAGAGCGTGAAGCAAGAGCCCGCTGAAACCCCGGCGGTAAACTCCCATTTCCGCGCCCTCGTAGCTCAGGGGATAGAGCAGCAGCCTTCTAAGCTGTTGGTCGCCCGTTCGAATCGGGCCGAGGGCGCCAGTATTGTACGGCGGGAGTCGGCAGGAATCGGCGGGGTCGGCCGGTCGTCCTGCAAGACCCGCCGCCCCGACGATTACCGCCGCTGCCCGCCTTACTGCAGCCTTCTCACACGGAACGCGTCGATCGCCGCTTCGGTGATCGAGTTGTTCGGGTTGTCCGATGTGGACACCCGGACCCGCATGTTGTTAGTGCGCGGCATGATGTTCCCGACCAGGATGTACGCGGTCGCCCACGAGTTCTCCGAACCGGTGTACATGTACGACTTCACAAGGGTCCACGATGTCCCACCGTTGTTCGAGAGCTCGATCGTCATCGAGTCATCGCCGTCGTCGTTGTAGAACCAGCGGCTCAGGTCGACCACGCCGTTCGAACCGGAGAGGTCGAAGATCGGTGACAGGAAGCGAGTCGGACCACCGTCGACGTCCTGGTCCCCCGCGCCTCCGCCGACTGCGGCCTGGCCTGTGAAGGCGCAGAACCCGCCTGCGTCGCTCGAGTCGTTCTCAGGGTTGCAGGCATCGGCGCCAAGGAACGTCCCGTTCGGGTTCGCTCGGGTCCAACCGCCAGAGAGCAGGCTCGGATCGTTTACCACCGTCCAACCGAGGTTGTTCTCGAAGGTGTCGAGGACCGTCGTCGTCAGTGAGTTGCCGAACATGGTGACTCTCGGATCGCCCGCCGGCCAGGTCACGATGTGACCGTCCATGTCAGATGCTTTGACGTACCACTCAACGATCGTGCCCGCTGGCGGTATGGAGAGGAACGAGGTGTAAGGGGCTCCAGGCGATGGGATTCCCATCACCCGCTCGATCCAGGCCCCGCCGTTGAGGCGGTACACGAGCCGCACCGAGTTCGGATCCTGCGTCCCGACGACGTTCTGGATGGTCACGCTCACCGGCCGAATGACCGAAGAGTGCGGGAGCTGGATGAACTCGCCCGGAACGTTGGCCGGCGTGATCGTGAGCCAGTTGAGCGCTGGTGCGTCTAGGTTCTTCGCGCCGAACCCCTCGGCGATCTCTGTGTAGTGCGGAGTGCCGTTGAAGATGTTGCCGTCGTTGTCGTCGAGCGTCAGCACGTCGATCGTGACGCCCGGGTCGATGTCAGATGGGTGGAGCAGAATGCTGTTGAGGTAGAGGGAGCGCGAAAGCGTAAGCGCAGGCCCCGCCCCAATCGTGGCGTCGAGCTCGTCCTTCGTCAGCCAGAACGCGCCGCTGACCACCTGGCCGCAATCGTGCGATCCGCCGCCACACGGATGCATCATCGAGTTGTACGAGTTGCGCAGGCAGCCCGTGTTTGGCCCGAAGAAGTCCCGCGCGAGGCACGGGTCGTTCGACAGCATTGCGGCAGTCACGTCGGCAATGCCTTCGTGATAGTCGCCGCTCGGTGCCGGGTGGCCCTTGTCGATGATGAAGTGGCCGTACTCGTGATGGACTACCGTCGAGTACGCCATGTTGGGACAGCCGCCGCCTGCACGGTAGAAGTTGATCGTGCTTGCGCTGTAGTAGGCGTTGCAGCTACTGTTGAGGTTGACAGTGGTCGGGATCGAGATGTCGATTCCCGGATACGAGCCGTTGATCGCCTTGGCGAAGTTGTGCACCGCGTTGGTCTGGATCAAGCCGTCGACCTGCGACTGCACGAACTCGGTCTTCGCGGCGTTGAAGATGAAGTTCGCAGGACCGGGAGGCGTGACGTTCATCGTCAGGACCTCGCTCGCGCCAGCACTGTTGATGACGTTGGCCCAAGTTCCGATCAGAAGCGACTGGACGTCGACGGCCACGTTTCCAGGGTGAGTGATCGTGAAGTTGCCTGAGCCGTTCGTGAGTGCAGAATTGCCCCCGACGACGCGAGCCGTCGCGTTGACCAAGTTCTGGAGCACGGAAGGGTTGCTCGGCTGGTTGGGCAAGATCCCAGGGGTCGCCCAGCCCTTTACGTTGCCCGTAACGTCGACGAAGAACACCTCGTCGCGCCACTCGAGGATCTTCCCGTTC
>JANWJY010000110.1 GCA_025451715.1 Fimbriimonadaceae bacterium
ATGTCGGTCTCGCGGACTTCGATCGTGTGCGACCCCCAGTAGGGAAGGCTCGAACCGAAGAGGCTGGCCAGCGGCACTTCCCAAAGATGCGGCGATTGCATCGGAGCGGGCAGCGGGCGGAACGGGCGCTGGAGTGCTGCGTCGCGTGCGACGGCCTCGGCAAACTTCGGATCCGGCTTGAGTACCTTTGCCATCTTCACCCAAGCGCCGCCATCGAGGCGGACTTCGACGACGGACTTCTCCGATCCAGCGAACACGTTTACAGTAATAGGCACATCTGCAGCTCCCTCGCGAGTCGCTTCCTCCGGCGAGTAGATGTTCATTTGGTGCGCGTCGGGCGAGCCGGCCGCGCGGTAATCGATTGAGTACTTCGTGCCGTCGAACGTGAAGATGCTGTAACCGTTCGGCGCGCCGTCACGCATGGTGGCGTGCGGTATTCCGAGCTCGTTTGGCGATCCCTGCCACCACGAACCGCTCACAGTGACGTTCACGGTGTGATGGTGCGGCTTGATCCCTTTCCACCCGTCCTTTTCGGTCAGGAAGATGTGTTCCTGGTAGTGCGTGTGGCCAGAGATGCTGATGACGTTTTGGCGCGTCTCGATAAGTCGGTAGAGGTCTTGCCTGTCTGCGATGTTCACCAACGGGATGTGCATCATGAGAACGATGAGCTGGTTCTTTGGAACGAGCGCGATGTCGTTCCTTATCCACTGCATCTGCGTTGCGCCGATTCCGCCCCTGTAGCCCTTGCCTTGGCCGAGGAACTCGACGTCGTCTAGCACGATGAAGTGCGTCGGGCCGTAATCGAAAGAGTAGTAATTGGGACCGTAAACGGCGTGGTACGTCTCGTCGCTGTGGTGGTCATCGGGCGAGTCTAGATTGAGGTCGTGGTTGCCGATAACGTTGTACCAAGGTATGCCGATGAGCCCGATAGCAGCGTTCTGCGGACCGAACGTCTCGAGGTTGTCGAACGCAATGTCGCCGAGGGTGACGCCGAACGCGGCGTCCGTCCCGATCAGTCCTTCGACGACATCGTGTGTGACGTACTCGACCTCTCGCACGTCGCGGGGCTGCGGGTCTGCGAACATGATCGCTTTGAACTTTGATGGCTCGCTCTGCTTGTAGAGCGCGAAGTCGATGCTCTTAGGGAGCGGGCCAGTCGGCTTTACCCCCGCGTACTTTGTTCCCGTGGGCGATCCGTTCGGCTTGTGGACGTAATAGAACTCGGGAAGGTTGTGCTCGCCCATCTTAGTCTTGTAGCCGCGGGGCTTGATGACGTAGTAGGTCACGTCGCTCGACGTGGGAAGGGTCCACTGTCCGCTCGCGTCGGTGGTCGTGACCCTCGTCTGGTCGCTGACCTTGACTCCGCTGATGCCTCTCTCGTTTGCGTCCCTTCGATTGTTCTTGTTGAGGTCCTCGTAGACGTAGCCCTGTGCGTTTTGAGCATGAGCGGCAAACGGGACAAGAGCAATGAAGAGTGCGAGGCGACGCATGAGAGGAAGATACCAGCAGGGGCGAGGGGTTGACGTATACTTGCCAGCATGCCGCGAAGGAACGGGCCTGGGGCTTTCTTGGTCTCGGTAGGGGCAGTGCTCGCTTTCTTGGGGCTGTTGACCTTCCTTGCAATTCCAGCGGCGAGACAGTTGGACGAGAAGGACGAGTATCGGGTTGAGTCCGGTGACGGGAGGGGTCGACAAAGGACCGTCGTCAAATGGGGGAGTGTTACGACCGTGATCGGGTCGGTGATGGTGGTCGTCGGATGGGCAATGGTGCGCAAAAGAGGGTGATTCTGCGAACATTGCGCACGGCAGGAGTGTTCTAAGGTTAAGGAAATGCGCGTTATATTGATTGGATTCGCGGCCCTCGCCTTGGTCGGTTGTCAGAGCGAGAAGCCGGCTGAGGTGAAGGAAGACAAGGCTAAAGCGTCGTTCGACGCGATCGCGGCGATCACGCTCCCGGTCATGAGCGCCTCGACCGACGTCAAGTTCTACCAGGCGAAGTACGAGCAAGCATGGAGGGAGCGCACACCCCTCGTACACAAGGTTATCAAGGACTATCCGGACGATCCTCGCACCGCAAAGGTCGCTGACGAGTACTGGCAGAGCTTGATGCGCGCCGAGATGAAGAACGAGGACTGCGACAAGATCATTGCGGACATCTCGGAGGCGCGCAAGAATTCGACGAACGCTGACCTGCGACAGCACGCGGCTTTTTGGAGCACGTTTTACTCCTGCTACCGCGACCGTGAGAAGATCGACAAAGTGCTTGAGTTCGCAGAGGCGTTCTCGAACGAGTATCCGAACGACCCGCGCGGCGCAACGATGTTCAGCTTTGCGTCGATGTCGGGCAAGGCGACGCTCGCGCAGATGCAGGCTTCGTTCAAGGCGCTCGTCTCGAAGTATCCGAACACCGAGGACGGAGGCTTCGCGCGCGCGATGCTGCCGCTTCTCGATAACGTCGGCAAGACGTTCGACTTCGACTTCAAGGACGCGGTGACTGGCAAGCGCTTCCGGGACGAGAACTACCGCGGGAAGATCTTGGTCGTCGACTGGTGGGCGACGTGGTGCGTGCCGTGCATCCAGTCGCTTCCGAAGATGAAGGAACTGTCAGCGAAGTACAAATCCAAAGGCGTCGAGTTCATCGGCGTGAGCCTCGACAGGCCCGAGGCTGAGGGCGGGCTAAAGAGCCTGCTCGAGTTCGTCAAAAAGAACGAGATGCCTTGGCCGCAGTACTATTTGAACGGGGACGCGACGTTCCAGACGCTTTACAAGGTCGCCCAGATCCCAACCGTGTTCGTGGTCGACAAAGACGGGAAGATCGTGTCGATCGACGGATACAGGACGCTCGAGCGGACCTTAGAGGACATGGCAGGGAAGGTCGGGTAGCAGATCGCCCCCACCCAAACGGGCAGAGGCGATTTGTTCGATCGTGCGGCATCGTGCCGTCACCTCCTCTATGTTCTTTGTCGTCAGGCCGTAATGATATTGACCTTTGTCTGTCGCTTGCTCCGCTCTCGTTGAATGTCGCACTCCTTTTTGAACGCCTCTCTGAACTCGGTGAGCGTATCGATGAGCGTATCCAGCTTGTAGAGCGAGTTGGCAATGGACGCCTCGCCGTCGCAGTCGATGCTGAGGCTGATGGACCTGTTGCAGTCGGCGATGTCGAGGTTCGTGTAGCATCCGGATTCGTCGTCGGCCCGGGTCTTTGAAACTGTGGCGTACACGAACGCCGTCGCATGGAACCCTGGCTTATTGATGAATGATCTTCTATAGTAGCGATACCCCCTGAGGGACTCGCAATCGTCACCTCCATTCATGGGAAGTGTTGAGACGCCCCATGGCAGGACAAGGTTCTGCAGGTCCTAGGCGGTGTAAAGAGATTGTTATCGGTCGGGCGATGGTGTAGTCTAGGGACAAGATGGAACTGACACGAAGGTCCTTTCTGGGCTCGGTCGCCGCGGGCCTGACGGCCTCGGCGTGCGGTGCGCCCGAACAGGCGAAGAAAAAAGAGGCGAAGAACATCATTTTCTGCGTCGCTGACGGAATGGCGATGTCGGTGCCGACGATAGTCAACGATATCCGCTTAGCGAGGACGGGGAAGCAGTCTTACTGGTGCTCTCTGCTGAGTGAGCCGTATGCTACGGTCGGACTCCAGGCTACTCGTTCACTGAGTTCTGTCGTGACTGACTCTTCCGCCGCTTCTTCCACTTGGGGATGTGGCCGCCGGATATGGAACGGCCAAGTCAACATGTTCCCGGACGGGACGTCGCTCAGAACGCTCGGGCAGATCGTGAAGGAAAAGGGGATGAAAGTCGGCCTCGTTACGACGACGACCGCGACACACGCGACGCCGTCGGGTTTCGTCGCTAGCATTGCGAACAGGGGCAACGAAGCTGGAATCGCTGTGCAGTACCTTGAGCGTGAAGTAGACGTTGTGCTCGCTGGCGGCGATCGGTTCTTCTCTCCAACGGTGCGGACCGACAAGCGGGATCTTTACGGAGACTTTGCCAATGCCGGCTACAAGGTCGTAAAGGATCGCGCATCGATGACTGGGCTGAAGGCGCCGAAGCTCCTTGGGGTTTTCAGCAACAGCCACGTTCCTTACACGATCGACCGTGACGACAGCGCGGACATCCAGGCTAAAGTGCCGACGCTGGCGGAAATGGCGTCGTGCGCGATAGAGAACCTTCGCGGCTCCTCAAACGGGTTTCTGCTGCAGATCGAGGGCGGCAAGGTCGACCACGCGGGGCACGCAGCGGACGTCGCGGGAATGGTGTTCGACCAGATGGCGTTTGAAGACGCGGTCAAGGTCGCGGTGGACTTCGCGCTCCAGGACGGTGAGACGCTTGTTATCATCACGGCCGACCACGCAACGGGAGGGCCCGCTCTAAACGGCTCCGGCGACGAGTACTGGGACTCGACCGCTGGGATGATGTCGATCATGAACGCGAAGGGGAGCTTTGACATCGTGATGCCGAAGTTGCGCGCAAACGCGACCCTAGCAGGCGTGAAGGACGTCGTGAAGGCGATGTACGGGCACGAGATCAAAGAAGCGGAGGCCCAGGCGCTCGTCGACTCGATGGCGAACAAGCACCCGCTGATGGTCAGCGAGTTCACTCGGACGATCAACATGACGCTCGCGGCCGTCTTGAGCAACTACTGCAAGGTCGGGTTCACTTGCCAGAACCACACGTCGGACCACGTGCTCGTAACTGCCGTCGGGCCGGGGAGCGAGCAGTGCGGCGGACTGACGGAGAACGTCAAGTTCTTCGACATGATCCTTGCGACGCACGGCTGGTCGTATTCGAACCCGACGATGACACTGGAAGAGGCGATGCGACATCGCGGAAAGCTGCAAGCGATATTCCGCGCCGACCACGGGCTCTATGCAAGCGATGACGAGCCGGCGGACCACTTCATGGTGTCATGAGTAGTCGTCTGGCTTAGGCGGTGGCTCGCCTTCAGGCTTTTGTCGCGGCGGCTCGCCGATGTTCTGCCCGTACGTAGCTCCTCCGCGCGGATAGGGCGAGATCGGATCGCTTGTCGGTGCCGGCACGATGCCGACCCACCGGCAATAGAGGATCGTCGGAGCGATGTACATGAGCGGCAGCGTAATGACCATGCCGACGTAGCACGCCATCGCACCCAACTGGCTTATCAGTGAAACGACGAAGTAGAAGAGGCCCGCGAGAAGCCAGTCCTTCTTCAGCAATGTCCAGCTTTGAGAGATGGCGTCGGACGCGGTCGTCCTTGTCGCAACCTTTATCGGAAGCGCGAACATCACAAGCCCGGCCGTGAAGATGACTCCAATGCAGCACGCCAAAACTCCAAGCACGGTCACGAGCCCGGCTAGAAACGAGACGGCAAAGTATCCGAGAGGGTCGCGAAAGCCGATCCAGAGATCTGAGGACGATGCTGGAAGTCCGCGCACTGTGTTCATCGTAAACTGCACGATCCCTGGGTAGAGGAACAGGGAAATCAGCGTACCCACGCCCATGAGGATCATTTGTATCCCTAGGTTCGCGAACTGGTCGCTGGGCGAAGGAGGGTTACCAAGCATCTGTTGGAACAGTGGCAGGTATGCGACGATCACCCCCGGAATGTAGAGCAGCATGATGACCAGGCCGGGGATGATATAGATCTGCCAATGGCGGAAGAGGATCGTGAAGGCGTCGGAAAGGACGCCAAAGTCGATTTCTTGCCGCGGAGGGCTCTGTTGTGCGTTTGAGAACTGTGGAGGCGTGGTGTGCGACATGGCCTTCTCTGTTCAGAGACGAATACGACCGGGGGAAAGGATGGCGCCACCCCTCGAAGCACAATCCTCCTCGAGGCGTGGGGGGTGAGGGCGCATCACTCGTCGAACAGGTCGGTCTTTCGCTTCGGCGTGGGCTCGGTCTGCTTCTGCAGCTCCTCTTCGTCCACCAGAACAGCGATCGAGGCGACCTTGTCCCCGTCCTGCAGGTCGATCAGCTTGACGCCTTGCGCGACGCGGCCCACGAGCCGGATGTCCTTGACCTTCATGCGGATGCCCTTGCCGTTGCTGGTCAGCACGAGCAGCTTGTCCTTGTCGCCGACCATGCGCGAGCCGACGATCTTTCCGGTCTTCGCGGTGCAGTTCATCGTGAGGATGCCGCTGCCGCCGCGGCCCTGTCGGCGATACTCGCTGATCTTGGTGCGCTTGCCGTAACCGTGCTCTCCGACCACGAGTAGAGTGGCCTCGTCGTCCGCGATGTCGGCGCTGACGATGAAGTCTTTCTTGTCCTTGAGCTTGATGCCGCGCACGCCGCCGGCGGTCCGTGAACGGTCTTTGACCGTCTTCTCGTCGAACCGGATCGACTGGCCGTTGTGGGTGACGATGATGATGTCGTCCTTGCCCTCGGACTTGAGCACCCAACCGAGCTCGTCGCCCTCCTCGATGTCGAAGGTCTTAAGGCCGTTGCTGCGCAGGTTCTGATAGAGGTCGAGCGCCGTTCGCTTGATCTCTCCCATCCTCGTGACCATGGTGAGGAAGCCCTTGCCTTTGTGCTCCTTCACGTTCACTGTCGCTGTAACGCGCTCGTCGCTCTCGATCGCGATGTAGTTGATGACCGGCATGCCCTTGGCATAGCGGCTGGATTCCGGTATGTCGTACGCGCGGAGCTTGTATGCCTTTCCTCGGTTGGTGAAGAACAGGATGTAGTCGTGAGTGTTGACCTGGAAGACATTGTCCGGCTCGTCCTCCTGCTTCTGCACGTTCTTCATGCCCTTGCCGCCGCGCTTCTGCTGTCGGTAGGCGTCGGTGCTAATTCGTTTGATGTACCCGTCGCGGCTGATCGAGATGATCGCCTCCTCTTCGGGGATGAGGTCCTCCTCGGTGAACTCGCCTGCCTCCCTCGCGATGATCTTGGTGCGCCGCTCGTCGCCGTGCTTGTCGCGCATCGTCTCGATCTCGTCCTTGAGCACTTTCTTCAGGCGGACAGGGCTGCTGAGGATGTCCATCAGGTCCTGCGCACGTCGCAGCGCCTCTTTATAGGTCGCCTCGAGCTCTTCCTGCGCGAGCTGCGTGAGTCGCCGTAGCGGCATCGCCAACACGGCGTTCGCCTGGAACGGCGACATGTCGAACTTGCGAACGAGGTTGACGCGCGCGGCTCCGGCGTCCTTCGAGGCGCGGATCGTCTTGATCACCTCGTCGAGGAACTTGCGCGCGATCTGGTACCCCTCGTTGAGGTGGACCTCTTCAAGCGAGCGCATCAGCTCGTACCACGTGCGCCGCTCGATCACTTCGACGCGGTGTCGCACGTACTCGTCGAGCACGGTCAGCAGCGGCGACACGCGCGGCGCGCCGTCGACCAGCGAAAGCATGATCGCGCCGAACGTCGTGCGCAACTGCGTCTTCTTCAGCAGATAGTTCAGCGCCTTGTTCGGGTTGACGTCGCGCCGCAGGTCGACCTGGATGCGCATTCCCAGCTTGTCGCTGTAGTCCTGCACGTCGGTGATGCCTTCGAACTTCTTGGTCTTCGCGATCTCGGCGATGTTCTTGACGAGGTTGGTCTTGTTGACCTGGTACGGGATCTCGGTGATGACGATCGCGGACTTTCCGCTCTCGATCTGTTCGATCGCGGTCTTGGCCTGCATGATGATCGAGCCGCGGCCGGTCTCGTACGCGTCACGGATCCCCTTCTTGCCCATGATCAGCCCGTAGGTGGGGAAGTCGGGGCCGGGCATGTGCTTCATCACGTCGTCGAGCGAGCACTTGGGGTTGTCGATGCGGTGCAGGATCGCGTTGCAGACCTCGGTGAGGTTGTGCGGCGGGAGGCACGTCGCCATCCCGACCGCGATCCCCTGTCCGCCGTTGCACAGCAGGTTGGGGAACTTCGCCGGCATGACGGTCGGCTCGTTGATCGTCTGCAGATAGTTGGGCATCCAGTCGACCGTCTCGCGGTCGAGGTCCTCGAGCATCTCCATCGCGATCGGCGTGAGGCGGCACTCCGTATAGCGCATCGCGGCGGGGCTATCACCATCCACAGAACCGAAGTTCCCCTGCCCGTCGATGAGCGGATACCGCAGCGAGAACGTCTGTGCCATGCGCACGAGCGTGGGGTACACGACCTCGTTTCCGTGCGGGTGGAAGTCCGCAGTGGTGTCGCCGGTGACCTTCGCGCACTTGGTGGTGGGGTTCTGCGGGGTCAGGTTGAGGCGGTGCATCGCGTAGAGGATGCGCCTCTGGACCGGCTTGAGCCCGTCGCGCACGTCGGGCAGCGCGCGCGCGATGATGACCGACATCGCGTAGTTGACGTAGGAGCGCGAAAGCTCCTCTTCGATCTCTACGACTTGGATAGCGAACGCTTCTTCTGCCACGGCTAAAACCTGGACGTTCCGGGGCCGCTTTTCGGCTCCCACACGGGCCCTGGAACAGGCCTCATTCTACCCCCTGGATAGGTTCAAAACGGGGACGTTTGGAGGGGCTCTAGAGCCATAATTGGGAGTCACGTCTGGGCGGGCAAATACTACGACCTGTGACGATGAGGAGTAGATAATCGACACGCGAGAAAAGATCGAGCAGGAGATCGCTGAAGGCAAGCTCGGAATCGCGCGTGACCGCCTGCACGGGCTGGTAATGGCCCATCCCGATGACATGAAGCTGCGGTCGCGCTTGGGCGACGTTTATATCAGGCTCGGTTACCCAGAGGAGGCGGGCCGCTTTTGGTTTTTGGACGAAGATCTAACCGATGAAAAGCGTTCCGCGATAGACGTTTTCATTCTCCGCTGCCATCGCAATCCGTCGCTCATCCTTAAGAGACTTAAGCTGCGTTGCAGCCCCGAGCGCCTGACGACTTCACACGCGCGACAGCGCGTAGAGCAGCTGGTTGAAGATTGCCGGAAGCGTGGCTTCGAAGTGCCGACATTCGGGGCCCGAGGGGACTCTACAAGGCCCAGAACTGGCCTATGGGGAGAGAGCGGCTGCATGATCGCTACGCTTGTTTTGATCTTCCTAATCGGGCTGGGCGCGTACACGGTGTACACGTGGATCGCAAAGTAGCCAGAATCGGCCAACGAAAGAGGGCCGCCCTGAACGGGCGGCCCGAAGTCATGGCGAAGCCGATGCTCGCCTACGCGACCAACAGCTCCGGCTCGCCGGTGTAGAACGCCGTCGCCGTCAGCCAGTCGCTCACGTTGTTCCCATTGCGGGCACGGACGCGGTATGTCGTCTCGCGGCCGGGCGTCTGGCCCTGGTGCTTGAACGAGGCCGCAGTCACGGTCGTCACGGCGGTCCAGTTGTCCGTGCCGTCGTACGCGACCTGCAGGTCGAACTTGATGCCGTACTGGTTGCCGTTGCGCGTCCATCGCACCCAGTTGGTGCCCGTCGCGCTCGGCGCGACCGTGATGTTCGCGGGGACGAACACCGGCTTCGGCGTCGGCTCCGTGTCGTGCACGAGCAGCCCGAGGCTTGAGATGAGCGCGGGGCTGATTGCGCCGTCGGCCTGCCACGTGTTGGCCCAGCCCGCGATAAGCGCCATCGTGTCGTTGACCTCAGCGTCGCGGTTCTGCGTCGCGGCCTTTGCGGCGTTGAAGGCGGTCTCGCGCGCAGTGTTGGAGTTGTTCAACTGCGTCTGTTGAGTCGTCAGGGCGGTGACGTCGCCCAGAGTCAGCCCGAGGGCCAGTTGGTTTGCGCTCGCCACCGCGACGAAGTTGTTGAACCACGCCGGGAGCTGCGACTTGGGTGTCTTATAGTATGTTGCCATTCTCTTTGTCCCAGCCCTTCCGTCTCCGGCGCGGGCCTTAAAACCGTTTTTGGAAGACCTCACAAAGTTCTTTAGGGTTTACGAGTGAAAACGTACAGAAAATGCAGTACCCCGGCCCCATTTGAACCTGCCGCCGCCGTTTTGGCCCTCTCTGGCGCGGCAAACTCTGTTGCGTTTGCACCCGGGGCAACAGCATTTGCCCCTCACGCAACAGCATCTGTAGCTCCAGCAACAGCCTTTGCCCCGTGGGCAACAGCCCCTGCTCCTGGCGCAACAGCCCTTGGCCCCCGGGCAACAGCGTTTCCCCCTCGCCCAACAGCCCCCGCCCCACCAGCAACAGCCCTCGCCCCTGGATCATCGCCCCTCTGGGCAACGGGATCTGGACGCGCAGCAGATGTTTTTCTTGTTTTTCGGCCGGCTTACGGAAAAATGGCGTATAGTAGACACGTGGTGCAGCCTGCCCACAGATAGCTGGCTGAGTCAAACACGGTTCGGACAGCGTCAGACGGGTAGGCCGCCCAGTAAATGGAGAACGGCAAATGCCTATAACAAGCTATCACACAGTCGACGGACGGATAATCGGGGAATCGACCGATGGCGTCCGTACGAACTATCTTCCCGACGCGCTCGGGAACGTCATCGCGACGGTCGACGAGACGGGCGAGGTCGTCAACACCTACCGCTACAAGCCCTCCGGCGCCCTACTGAGCAAGACCGGTGCGGGAGCCGACCCGAAGTTCATGTGGACTGGGACGACAGGCAGTCGCGCGACCGGCGTCACCAACGCAGAGCAGTACAACCGACATCGTCATTACGGCACGGGTTCCGGTCGTTGGACCTCGCTGGATCTTTTCTGGCCCGAGGAACCCGGCTATTCCTATGCGCGCAATAATCCGACGAACTTTTCGGATCCACTCGGACTTTCTGCCGTTGTGCCATCGTATAACGGTCACCTCGAAATCAGCCCGCCACGTTCGTGCTCTGACGAGCCGTGCAACTGCCAAGAAGCGGGGGCTATGTACGAACTAAAGCACAAACATTGCGACGAGTTCTTGCCACCGCCGGCGCTGCCGGGAACCAAGCCAGGAGCCTATGCTTTCTGTTGCCGAGGGGTCACCTGCCATGTGCTGTGCCCGGCCGGAGAATCCAAGAACCCCGTCATTATGAAGTGCCTCGCAGCGCACGAAGCAGCACATTGCCCAGAAGGATCGTGCAAGAAGGATCAGATTGGCCCGTGTACACCCAAACCGGGGACGGGCACCGAATGTGCAGCGTACATGGCTGGAGTCAGATGCCTGTTCACGGAGTGCGAGAATGTGCTCTCAGACAACTGTAAGGAAGCTGACAGCCAACGCTGTTATCAGTGCAACGTATACCTTCGCAATGTCTGCAAGCCTGGATGGATTCCTCCCGGCTTTATGGACAAATACTGTAAAGGATGCTGACCATGACTAGCTCGATCTCAAGGCTGCTTGCTACCACCAGCTTAATGCTGCTCGCCCTTCGCGCGCCCACCTTTGGTGCACAACAATCTAAGCCTCCGCCTACGGCCGCCAACAACGGCGCCGTCGTTGTTGGCCTGTTGGCGATGTCATCGTTCGACCCGCTCAAGGATTCAGAATACGTGCTAAACGTCATCGAGGCTAGAGATCGCGTGACGATCCAACTGTTCCGCACGGATGGGAGGCAGAAGATAAATGCGGTTCTAACCCGTAAGGTACCGTCGTCGGACTATGTTGTTGCGGAAGTGCGCGTGGTTCCTCCCATGACCCCGACCGCGTCCACGGCAGCGAACTGCACGAGGGCGTTCGCACTTGCCATGCTCTCTTTTGGGAAGGACGCACCGGGCGATGGGTACCGCGGCATCAAGTTGAGAGGAGCGAGGGACGAAGGTGGTAACGTCTTTGTCGCCTTCATTTTTCCGCCTTTCCTTCCGATGTACGGTTTCAATTACGTCCTAACGCCTCAGGGACAGGTCATCAGTTCTGGCCACGGTTATTAGAGCCGACTAGGTGACGAATGGGCTCCACACTTCACGGTGGAGCCCATTCACTTGGAACCGCCCGCCCGCCTGATCGAGTAAAACCGGGGCAGGTAGGGATATGTTGGTCTCGGCACTCTTCGCACTCGCCCTTTCGTCACAACAGGACGCGCCGCCGTTCATGCGGTTCGCGGACGTCCACGGCGACACCGTCGTCTTTACGAGCGAGGGGGACCTGTGGCTCGGCGACCTGGCTTCGGGCAAGGCGCAGCGGCTCACCACCGACGACGGCGCTGAGATGTACCCGCGCTTCTCGCCCGACGGCACCAAGATCGCGTTCATGGCCGAGTACGACGGCGTGCGCGAGGCGTACGTCGTGCCGAAGGCGGGCGGAACGCCCAGGCGGCTGACCTACCACTACGTGTACGCGACCGTGCAGGGGTGGGACAACACCGGAACGCACGTCGTCTACCGCACTTCGCAGCAGCCGGAGCCCTACGACCTGAAGATGGTGCCCGCCGATGGCGGCGCGCCGGTCGAACTGCCGACGGAGTTCGGTCAGCACGTCGCGTTTTCTCCGTCAGCGCCTCGTTTTGCGTTTACACGCTTTAATCGCGCGACCACCGCGTGGTTCCACTACATTGGCGGGATGCAAAACCAGGTGTGGACAGGCGACCTGACGACGAAGACCTTCAAGCAGATCACGAACCAGGCGGGCACGAACGAGTACCCGTACTGGGCGGGCGACAACGTGTACTTCTCGAACATGCAGGGGAACAACTTCTCCCTTATGCGGGTTAGCGCGAACGGCGGGAACGCGACGCGTGTCGCAGGGCCGTACCCGTTCGAGATCAAGGATCTCAATGGCGACGACAAGCGCCTGATCTACCAGAAGGGGCAGGAGCTCGAGCTCTTCGACATTGCGACCGGTCGCACCAGCACTGTGAAGTTCGACATGCCGAGCGACCAGATGCACATGCGGGTCGTGCGCGTGCCCGCGACGGCGAACGCGGGCGACGCTTCGCTGTCCAAGACTGGGAAGCGGGTCTTATCGGAAGCTAGAGGGCAGATCGTGTCGCTTCCGGTCGGGGAGGGCGCGGCGGAGCTTTGGATGGCGAAGGACGGCGTGCGGCTGCGCACTCCGCGCATGTCGCCTGACGGCACGAAGGTCGCGTACTTCAGCGACGAGGGCGGCGAGCAGCAGCTCTGGATCGCAGACGCCGACAGTCGCAACCCCAGGCAGGTGACGAAGGACGGCAAGCGGCGGCTTGTCAACTACGTATGGTCGCCGGACGGCAAGTGGATCGGGCTCAACGACAGCAACATGAAGCTGCGGCTGATCAACGCGACGGACGGAACCGAAAGGGAGATCAACCACGCGTACGCGACTTGGACCGGCACGCCGTTCGACTTCTCGCCCGACAGCAAGTGGATGGCGTACGTCGAGACCGATGGCATCACCAACCACGGGCGCATCGCGATCTACGACATCGCGAACAGCACGAAGCACCCGCTGGGCATGCGTATGTCGAACGACACGCTTCCCGCGTTCAGCACGGACGGGAAGTACCTCGCGTTCCTCAGCGCGCGCAACTTCGGGACCGTCGACGACCCGTTCCAAAACCAGGTGAACGCGAAGGACCCGCAGGTCGTGTGCCTGCTCATCTTGGACAAGGACGGCAAGTCGCCGTTCATTGCGGAGAACCCGACCGAGGCCGAGCCGCCGAAGGTCGAGCCGACGAAGCCTGAGAACATGAAGCTGGACCTCGACGGGCTTTGGTCACGGCAGATCGTTCTGCCGATCGCGCCAGGGACGTACACGAGCCTGTGGTTCATCGCGGACCGCATCCTCGTCTCCGACGGCTCGGCGGTCTCGTTCTACGACGTTTCGAAAAAGGCTGGCGGCGCGTTTGGGACGGGAGCTGTGCTCGATGTGAGCTCTGACGGGAAGAAGGCGCTACTGAGCGGGATGCGCGTGGTCGACGTCGCGGGCAAGGACCACGCGCCGACTGCGGGGCGGCTCGATGCGGGCGGTCTCACACTGCGCATCGACCCCGCGCAGGAGTACAAGCAGATCTTTTGGGACGCGTGGCGGCACCTGCGCGACTACTTCTACGTCGAGAACATGCACGGCAACGACTGGGACGCGATCGGTCGGAAGTACTCGCCCTTCTTGAGCCGAGTGAGGAGCAGGGACGAGCTGGACGAGCTGATCCGGTGGATGCAGGCAGAGCTTGGCTCTTCGCACCAGTACCTTTCCGTTGGCGACGAGCAGCGCTTGCGCCCGCTCGCCACAGGCGCATTCTTGGGCGTCGACCTCGAGGCGGACGCGAGCGGATACTACAAGTTCGCGAAGATCCTTCGCGGCGACGGACTCCTCAACAGCGAGCGTTCGCCATTTTCCGAGCCAGGGCTTGGAGTGAGCGAAGGCGACTATCTGATCGCCGTGAGCGGCGTTCCTGCGCGAATTGGGAGCGACTTCCTCGCCGGGCTCGTCGGCAGAGCAGGGAAGACTGTGTCGCTCGTGGTGAACTCTTCGCCGACGACGGATGGCGCACGCACGATCTACCTCAAGCCCGTCGCGAGCGAGGCGCGGATGCGGCTCGTGGACTGGATCGAGACGAACCGCAAGTACGTCGAGCAGAAGTCTGGAGGCAAAGTCGGATACGTGTACTTGGCGGCGATGGGTACGAACGATGTCAGCGACTTAATTCGACAGTTCTATCCACAGCGCAACAAGGAGGCGATGCTGATCGACACGCGGTTCAACAACGGTGGGTACACGCAGTCGATCATCATCGACATCCTCGACGAAAAACTCAGCGGGTTCTTCAACATGCGCAACAGCGAGTACCCGTGGTCGCGACAGCAGGACTGGTTCCTCGGGCCTAAGGCGTGTTTGATCAACGAGTTCAACGTCTCGTGCGGCGAGGAGTTTCCGCACCGGTGGCGAGACCTCGGTCTCGGCCCGATCATCGGCCGCCGAACTTATGGCGGCGAGGTCGGCTCGTCACCGGGCTGGGGAATGGTGGATGGAGGCGTCGTGAGCGTCCCGAACTACGGGATGTATTCGCTTAAGGACGGCTGGATCATCGAGGGCGAGGGCGTGAAGCCGGACATCGACGTGCCGAGCGACCCGAATGCTTTTGTGAAAGGCGTGGATCCGCAGGTGGATCGTGCGATCGCGTTTCTGCTCGAAGAGGCGCGCAAGAATCCGCGACCAGACATTAGACCGCCAAAGGATCGGGTGCGGGTCGGTGGCGGGGGAAGATAGGGCTAGAGGCTCTCGCTCTTGCCCGACATGAGCGCGCCGAGGATGTCGGCCGTCTCACGGAACGTCGGCGTGCTGAACACGTCGGTCCTCGTGTACCAGGGCTCTACCGCGAGCGGCTTGGTGCCGGTCTGGGCGGACTTGATCCATTCGAGGAACCGCTCGCTCTCAGGGTCAGTTTCGCCGGCCTGAGGGAGCGGGCGGAACACAGTCACGTGAACCGCCCCCGTCTCCTTCGTACAGGTGAAGACGAGTCTCGTTGGTTCTGTGGGCTCCAAGAGGGAAGCTTGGCTGACGACAGGTGCCGCCTTAGCCTGCGCCCTCGGTGCCTCCACGTTCGTGAAAATCGAGGCGAGGACTGAAAGGGCTATGGCCGCTGCGTTTGCGAAGAACTCCACTGCTTTCACCTCGTTGGGTCGTACGGGTTATACGCAGGAGGAGCGAAAGTGTTCCGTCGGTTTTCATGGTCCTAGGCTCGGGGACGATTTGAACCTGTAACCGTGCCGGTATAGTCAGGACCGTGAAGCGGTGGGCGCCCTGGCTGTTGCTGGTCATTGGAATGTGCGCGCTCGTGTTCGCCAATCGGTCGGAGTCGCCCAATCTGTTGAGGGACACGGACACCGTCGCGCTGCTCAACCGTATCCGCGAAGTCAGTGACCCGATGTCGTGGTTCAAGGGGGACTGGCCCCTGCAGAACCACTTTTACCGGCCGATTTCGACGTTGACATTCGAGTGGGACCACGTCCTTGAAGACGGATCTGACGGAGGACACAAGTCATGGAACGCCGCGGCATATGGCCGGACGAACGCTGTCCTCGCAATCCTATGCATCTTGCTGCTGTTCTGGTTTCTGCGCGAAGCGACCGACGTGCCGTGGCTGACCGGGACAGCGACGGCTCTGTTCGCGGTGTGGCACTTCGGTGAAAGCTATCTTCGCTGGGCCGAAATTGGGATCGCTTGGCTCGGCCCGATATGTCTTCTCGGCCACCTTCGCGGAGGTGTTTCTAAGATCGCTCCCTGTGCGTTTGCTGCGCTGGGGTGCGTGTTCTTGTCGAGCCAGTTGTTGCCGGTCGAGGAGTTTGGGTGGCGAATCGTCGAATGGTTACCTGGTCGCACCGCATCGGTCATGACACTGTTCGCGCTGCTTTCGCTCGCGACCTACTCCCGGTATGTGCGCACGTCCGGCGAACTGATGGGGCCAGCTGCGACTGCGCTTGATGTCCCTGCGACAAAGTCGACCCGCGTCTTGCGAACGGAGGCGTGGCCGGTCGGGCTCCTCGTCCTTTCATGCATCGGGCTGCTGCTCGCACTCGGCAGCTACGAGCAGGCGGTTATGCTCCCGGCGCTGCTGTTCGGCGTGTGGTTGATGTTCCGTTTGCGCGGGTATCGCTCAGCATGGTGGCCGCACCTCGTGTTCTGGGCACTGCTGTTCGGATATTTGTTGCTGCGCACGCAGCTCGTTCCCACAGACGTGAGCGGATACCAGGCGCAGCAGTTCCGGAGCGGGCCTGGGCTGTGGATGGCCCTTGGCGACTATCTCCTTCCCGGTGCCTATTCGCTTTACTCCAGCTTCTACACCATCACGGCCGGCTGGCTGATCGTGTTGAATGGAAGTTTCTGGTCGCCAGTCTTCACAGCGCTCGCCAACGTGACGACGTACTGGAAGGGATGGAGCGACAGGCAGTGGAAGTGGCCGCTCATCGGCTACCTTCTGCTCTCCTTCTTTGCGTTCCTTCCGATGGCTTGGCTACACCCGTTCGGGCACTACCACTACCTGCCGTCGGCGTTCCGTGCGGCGTTTGTAGCCGTGCTTGCGGTTGTCGTATTGAGGCTCGTCGTCACCGCAGCTTCGCTCCCAGAGCTTCGAGCGCCTGCACGGCGCGGTCCCGCACCTGGTTCGCTTCTTCGTCCGTGAAGTTCTTTCCGATCTTGCGAAGCTGAAGCGCGATCGCGAGGCTGTGCTGCCCCTTATTGATCCCTTTGCCCTCGTAGACGTCGAAGAGCC
>JANWJY010000111.1 GCA_025451715.1 Fimbriimonadaceae bacterium
CGAGACCATCCACCTTGCCATCACTGCCGCCGAAACGGGACACCTTGTTTTCGGAACGCTGCATACCGTTGACGCGGTACAGACGGTTGACCGAATCGTGGACGTGTTCCCGATCCACCAGCAGCAGCAGATTCGCATGCAGCTTTCGGTCAACCTCCTCGGCGTGATCTCGCAGACGCTCGTCAAGAAGAAGGACGGAAAGGGCCGCATCGCGGCGTTTGAGGTCCTCAACGCGACCTCGGCCGTCAAGAACCAGATCCGAGAGAACAAGACCTTCCAAATCAGCTCGATCATCCAGACTGGTTCGAAGCAGAAGATGCGCACGCTCGACCAGAGCCTCGCCTTGCTCGTCGAGAAGGACTTGGTCGAGAAGGAGCACGCCCAAAGCCGTGCAAAGGACCCTCACGAGTTTCTGCGCATGCTCAATCTAGCGAAAGAGGCCAAGGACAAGCTCGAGAAGGCTGGCGGCCAGGCCGCAGTCGCTGCTCCACCCGAGGCGCCTCCTGTCGTAGATGGCGACGGACAGCCAAAGCCGTCCGCGGTGCGGGGCCAGCCGAACCGACCAGGCTTCAAGCGCGATTAGCAAATGGATCCTGCGCTCTTCGACGACAACGAGCGCCAGGCCGCTGTCGCCGACGCTCGGCAGTTTATGGACGTCGGCGCGCTCGACTGCGAGTGCGGTGCTTCGATACCCTCGGTGACCATCGCGTACGAGACGTGGGGAGCTCTAAATGCGGGCCGCTCAAACGCGATCCTCGTGTGCCACGCTCTAAGCGGGGACTCGCACGCAATAGGATGGTGGGACCGCATCGTTGGGCCCGGGCGCGCGGTCGACACGGACAAATACTTCGTCATCGGAACCAACTGCCTCGGCGGGTGCCAGGGCACGACTGGGCCGACGACGCGCCACGAGGACGGAAAGCCCTGGTGTTCGCGGTTTCCACTTGTCACAATCGGCGACATGGTCGAGGTGCAAATGCGCCTTGTCTCCGCACTCGGAATTGACTCGCTGCACGGCGCGTGCGGTGGGAGCATGGGCGGCATGCAGGCGCTCGAATGGTCGCTACGCAAGCCTGGGAGCGTGAAAAAGGTCTGGATGACCGGCAGTACGCGCGCGCACAACGCCATGCAGATCGCGTTCAACGAGATCGGAAGGGAAGCGATCATGCGCGACCCGAAATGGCGCAGTGGCGACTATCCAGTTAACGACCCTCCGATGGACGGGCTCGCCGTCGCTCGAATGATAGGCCATCTGAGCTACCTGAGCGAGGCGAGCTTCGAGCACAAGTTTGCACGCCGTTTTCAGGGCAAGTCGGGGCCGGAATGGACTCTCGGCACGGAGTTCGAGGTCGAGAGCTACCTAAGCCACCAGGCGGACAAGTTTACGAAGCGGTTCGACCCGAACAGCTACCTTGTACTCACCCGCGCACTTGACTACTACGACCGGACTTCGCTCAAGGGTTCCCAGAGCGAGTATCTCTTCACGTCGTTCACAATCGACTGGCTGTACCCGACCCAGCAGAGCCTGGAGCTGCTCCGACTGGCCCAGGAAGCAGGACACCCTGCCAAGCACGTCGAGATCGACCTCCCCTACGGCCACGACGCGTTCCTATTGGACGCCGAGCAGCAGGGGACAGTGGCAGGCACGTTCTTCGCTCGATAGGTCCGATACGTCCTATGAGCCCAGGGCTTCCTTGCCCGTGGCATCCCGAAAATGCGATAATCTGACTTCCCAGCGGGGGTGTAGCTCAGTGGTTAGAGCGCCGGCCTGTCACGCCGGAGGTCGCGGGTTCAAGTCCCGTCATCCTCGCCATAATACGTGCCTCGGTAGCTCAGTTGGTAGAGCAATACACTGAAAATGTATGGGTCGCCGGTTCAAGTCCGGCCTGAGGCACCATTCTCACTTCCCGAACGTCCATCCCTATAGAGGGACTCTGTCGAATGCTCAAGCGTATTCTCGTGCTCGCCGTCGCGCTGTTCGCGACCACTGCCTTGGCCCAGGAGGCGAAGATCAAGGTCGGTGACCGGCTTAAGATGACGTGCGAGGAGGAGCCGACGCTCAACAAGGAGTACACCGTAACGGCACAGGGCGTGATCCTTGTCGACTTTATTGGCGCCGTGCACGTCGAGGGGAACACTGAGGCTGAAGCGGTCCGGATCGTGAGCGCACGCCTCGTCGACGAGCGGATTCTTCGGCGAGCGACCGTCACGATCAAGATCGTCAACTCGAACGTCGCACCTGTCACCTATAGGGGCGCCGTCCAGGCGACGGGGCAGGAGCCTCACCGGACAGGACTGCGGCTCTCAGACATCGTCAGGAAAGCAAAGCCCCGCGAAGACACTGACCTAGCGCGCATCGAGATCAGGAGCAGGGACGGCGGCACGAAGTACGTCGACTTCACCCGGTTCAACCCGGAGTCCAACGCGAACAACCCGCTGCTCCAGCCCGGCGACACCGTGACGTTCATCGTCAAGACCGCACCGGGGCTAGTCGTCTTGCTCGGCGGAGTGGAAAGTCCGGGCGGAGTGACCTGGGAGAAGGGAATGACCGTGCGTAGCGCGATCGCAAAGGCCGGGGGCTTCGCAGCGCTCGCGGTCAACACGACGGTAAGGCTCGAGCGCCCAGGACAGAACGCTGTCACGCTCGACCTGAGCAAGCCAGGTGTGGACATGCCGGTGCTCGAAGGCGACCGCATCCTTGTCGCAATGCGCGAGAACCGTTCCTACGTCACGGTCAGCGGCGCGGTCAACAAGGGCGGATTCATCGAGCACAAGCCCGGCATGACGCTCACCCAGGCGATCGAGGCGGGCGGAGGACTGCGCGCCGACGCAAATCCGGAAAGGATCAGGGTCACTCGCAACGGCCAATCCCAATCCGTCAATTACCGCTTCAACGAGCTGAAGTCTGGACGCACGACCGACCCCGTGCTCAATGCCGGCGACAAAGTGATGGTCGACCCGAAGAGTATGAGGAAGACCGATCTGCTCAAGTCCCTCACCATGCTCGCCTTGCTGTACATCCTGATCGGCCAATGAAGTGGGACCGCTCCAAGGGCCGGCCCGAGCCGATCGCTGCGCTCAACCGTGTCGTCGAGAAAGACAACGGCGAGCCGCTTGTCGACATACGGAAGGTCGCTCCGAAGGTCAAGATATTTCGTGAGGCGACGATCCCCTACGTTCGTGAGTCGGTCGCTGCGAAGATGAAGCGGGCGGCCACAGAGCTTCCGCGCGGGTACTTCCTATCATTGACCGAGGGCTGGCGGCCGCTCGAAAGGCAGCGGCTCATCTATGAGTTCATGACCAGAAGCCTGCTCGAGATCAAGCCGCAGCTCGACCGCGCCACGTTGCGTCGGACGATCAACCGCTGGGTCGCCCCAGTCGACCAGAAAGCACCGCCAGGCCACTGCACCGGGGCGGCTGTGGACGTTTACCTGGTGGACAAGGATAACGAGCCCTACGACGTCACGTCGCCGTTCACGCGGTTTGGCTCCGGCCCTACATACCTCTTTGGTCTAACCGAGACCGCGCAGAAGAACCGGATGCTCCTTGTGGAGACGATGCTTGCGGCAGGCTTCAGCAACTGCCGTGACGAGTGGTGGCACTACAGTTACGGCGACGCGGGCTGGGCCGTGCGGACAGGCCGCAAGAGGTGCTTCTACGGCCTTGCTGAGCTTCCAGAGGAGCTCTACAGGGAACAGCAGCGCCTGTGGGTCATCGAGCGCAGGAAGCGCAAGAACCCGTTCAGGGACGACTAGCCGCCGGGCCCGAGGAAGGTGAGCGGAAGCGTGGCCCCGTTAGGGGTGAACGGGCCGGGGCTGGCGACCAGAACGTCGACCTTGATCGGAGAGCTGACCTTCGGCGAGACCTGGATGCGGACCTCTGACTGCTGGCTCAGAGTGGCCTTGCCGAGCTTGTACCAGGCCAGCCCGAGTCCGTAGTAGCTCTTCGGCGCTTCCGTGATCGAAAGCACCTTGCCATCGACGACAACGGTGACCTCAGACCGCAGTGCGGGCGGGATGTCGGCTGCGAGCCAGAACTCGTACTCGCCCCTCGTCCTCGGACGGATCGGATATCGCGCGAAGTAACCTTTAGAGTCGGAGAGCTTCGATTCAAGCACCAGCGCATCCCCACCTGAAGCGCCAGGCGTGTACCGAGCCTCTCCGAAGTTGGTCTCAGGGCTGCGCTCGGCTTCTATCCAGAGGTACGGCGCGGCGCGAGGTGCGAGCGTGTTGAACTGGCGCATGAGCGCAGAGTAGCCACCGATCGGGTTGCGCTTGAACGCGCTCGTGTTCTGCGCGAACAGGAACTCCTGGTCGCCGCCCGGATCGACGAGTAGGCCAAAGTTGCCGAACAGCGCTGCCATCATGAGAACGGTCTCCTCGTACGCGATCTCGGGGATCGGCACGTCCTCAATCCCGGAGAAGATGAGCGGGACGTCGGTGATGATGAGCTCGATCGAGTCCTTGCGGACCCTGATCCTCACTTCGCTGCCGTCGAGAGCCTCGACCGTTACGGCCTTCGGGTCACCAAGGAACAGCTTGGTCTCGACCGGCTGGCCCGCAGACCAGATGACCGTATACGGCTTGGGCGAGCCGGAGTAAAAATAGCCGCGCAGGGTCGTGCCAAGTTCGAGCCGGTTGCCGGCGGCAGGCGAGGGCAGCATCCAAGTACCACCGAACAACTTGACGGGAACGGCAGGGTTGCGCGCCCCTTCCGGATAGAACAAAGCGCGGGGCTTCCATTCTGAGTCGGCTGTGTCTGGGCGGTACTTTCCGGCCAGCGATCCGATGCGGGAAAGTTGATCGGGGTCGCCCGTGCGGAAGAACCAGCCGCGCGCTCCCATCGCCTTGGTCTCTTGGATCGCCGTGTCGATGTCGAGGCTCGAGCCAGGCTGGATCGCAAGGCCTGTAAGGATAAACACCTTGTTGCCGCCGTTTTGGAGCACAGTGCTGGCGGGCCGGCTCGCCCCCTCGATCACGTCGCTGATGCTGGCGGCCTGGAACTCGCTGCCGACGCCGGAAACGCCTGTCTGTGCGCCATCGTACGGCCCCGACCAACCGCCCCAAGTCTGGATGACTGGAACGTCGACGATCTGCTGGATCGACTGCACGAGCCGCGCGTAGCGGCGGATCGCCGTGGATCGGATCACCGTGCGGATGTCGGTCCAAACCGTCGCTTTGTCGCGGTCGCTCGGATAGACCTTGTCCTTGATTGGGTCCCACAGGTTTGGGATTCCCTTGGTGTCAGACCAAAGCGGCACGAGTCTCGCCAGCTGATCCCAGCCAGTGATGTCGTGCGCCCCGATGCTCCATGCGCGCACGCACGTCTCGATCGCGCCATACTTTTCGCGAAGGTACGACTCCATCTCAACCGCGAAGATGGGCGAGCGCGGATCGAACATGATGTCCGGTGAAGGGAACTGTGCGACCGCGCCCATCGGGTCAAGGATGCCGCGGAAGTTGTCGCCGAGCGGCTTGGTCTTGAGGGACTGCAGAAGCGTGTCGCGGTGGCCGTCGAAGCCCTCCCAGAAGTCCGGGGTGTGCAGGTCGCGAACGACCGGATAGAAGAGCAGCACGTGCGGCGTCTGGACCAGTGAGTCGAAGCTGGCCCTGAGACGGCCGTCGGGGGTCGCGTAAGTCTGATACGTCCTTACAGCGGAAGTGCGCTTGTCGACCACGACCGCTAGGGTCTGTTCGGCGGCGTTGAGTACGACGTCCACATCCATCTTGCCCTGGATGTTCATTCGGAACCCCTGGGGCTCGACGACCGTACCGAGCGCTCCCGGCGCTGCAGACGAAACCGAGAGGAACCAGCGCGTGCCGCCTTCGTTGAGCACGGCGAGCGCCTCGTCCCAGCCAGCGCCGTTCGCGGGCAGTTCCACGATCAGATCCTGGATTCCAGCAGTCTGGGCTCGCTTGATCGCCTCCGCCGTTCCCTCGACCCTGGCGCCAATCGGCATGTACGCCTTGGTGCCCCACAACAGGGTGTTGTTGAAGTTAATGGACCACGCGCCAGCCGAAGGGGTTGAGGACGCGACGGTCAGGAGCAGAGCTACCGACGTCAGCATGAGGTTTAAGGGTACCTGGCCCCGGGAATCTGACGGGTAGGATTCGGTCGTGGTTTCGTCCGGTGCCTCCCTCGACCAACTTTGTGTCAACACCATCCGCGGCCTAGCCATAGACGCCGTCCAAAAGGCCAATTCTGGGCACCCTGGGATGCCGCTGGGGTGCGCACCGATGGCGTTCGTCCTGTGGGACAGGCACCTCAAGCACAGCCCGTCCGACCCTGACTGGTTCGACCGAGACCGTTTTGTGCTCTCGGCGGGGCACGGCTCGATGCTGCTCTACTCGCTGCTGTACCTTTACGGCTATGGACTCGAGCTCGAGGATCTAAAGTCGTTCAGGCAGTGGGGAAGCCGCACGCCGGGGCACCCTGAGAACCATCTGACGCCAGGGGTCGAGATGGCCACAGGGCCGCTGGGACAGGGAATCTCGACTGCGGTGGGGATGGCGCTCGCGGAGCGGTTCTTGGCGAGCCGATTCAACCGGCAGCGGCACACTGTCGTGTCGCACTTCACGTATGTCATCGCTTCTGACGGCGATCTCATGGAGGGCGTGGCGCAGGAGGCGTGCTCGCTAGCAGGACACCAACAGCTGGGGAAGTTGATCGTGCTGTACGACTCGAACCGGATCACGATCGACGGCTCGACTGAACTCACGTTCACGGAGGACACAGCAGCGAAGTTCGTCGCGCTCGGTTGGCACGTGCAGTCAATCGATGGA
>JANWJY010000112.1 GCA_025451715.1 Fimbriimonadaceae bacterium
AGCCCAGACGAACGAAGCTCCCCGCCGACTTCGTTGGCGGGGAGCTTCTGTGGGCAGATCGGTCGGATCTTAGAAGTCCATTCCGCCCATGCCGCCGTGCGGGTCGCCGCCCGGCATGCCCTTGTCCTTCTCTTTCTTCTCGACCACCAGTGCCTCGGTCGTGAGGACCAGGCCGGCGATCGAGGCCGCGTTCTGGATCGTCGAGCGAACGACCTTTGCGGGGTCGACGATGCCCTTCTTCACCATGTCCACGATCTTGCCGGACTGTGCGTCGAGGCCTTCACCGGGCTTCGCATTGCGAACCTGCTCGACGATGACCGAGCCTTCGAGCCCTGCGTTCTCGGCGATGGTGCGGAGCGGAGACTCGAGCGCGCGGCGCACGATCGTGATGCCGGTCTTCTCGTCGCCGTCGGACTTGAGTGCATCAAGTGCCTTCTGCGCGGAAAGAAGCGTAACGCCGCCACCGGGGACGATGCCCTCTTCAACGGCCGCACGGGTCGCGGAGAGCGCGTCCTCGTAGCGATGCTTCTTCTCTTTGAGCTCGGTCTCGGTCGAAGCGCCGACCTTGATGACCGCAACGCCGCCGGAGAGCTTGGCAAGCCGCTCCTGCAGCTTCTCCTTGTCGTAGTTGCTGTCCGTGGTCTCGATCTGAGCCTTGATCTGGGAGATACGGCCCATGACGTCGGCCTTCTTGCCCGCGCCTTCGATGATCGTGGTGTCCTCCTTCGTGATCACGACCTTCTTCGCGGTGCCGAGCATGTCGAGCGCGACGTTCTCGAGCGTCTGACCGAGGTCCTCGCTGATGAACGTGCCGTTGGTAAGGATCCCGATGTCCTCGAGCATCGCCTTGCGTCGCTCACCGAAGCCTGGGGCCTTGACCGCAGCGATCTGCAGCACGCCGCGGATCTTGTTGAGCACTACGGTTGCGAGCGCGTCGCCCTCGATGTCCTCAGCGATGATCAGGATCGGTCTGCGCGACTGCGCCGCCCTCTCGCGGAACGGCAGGAGGTCCAGCGCGGAGCTGATCTTCTTTTCGTGGATGAGGATCAGCGGGTTCTCCATAACGGCTTCCATCCGCTCGGGGTTGGTGACGAAGTACGGCGAGATGTAGCCGCGGTCGAACTGCATGCCCTCGACGATCTCGAGGCTGGTCTCTCGACCCTTGCTCTCCTCGACCGTGATGACGCCGTCCTTCCCGACCTTGTCCATCGCCTCGGCGACCTGCTCGCCGATCTCCTTGTCGTTGCCCGCTATCGTCGCGACGAAGCGCACCTGCTCCTTGTCCTTGATCGGCTTGGCGGTCTTCTTGATGTGAGCGATGACCGCGTCGACGGCGTGGTCGATTCCGCGCTTGACGGCGATCGGGTTGCCACCGGCCGCGACGTAGCGCAGACCCTCGGTCACGATCGCCTGTGCGAGCACGGTTGCCGTGGTGGTGCCGTCGCCTGCGACGTCGTTGGTCTTGCTGGCGACCTCCTTGCAGAGCTGCGCGCCCATGTTCTCATAGGGGTCCTCGAGCTCGATCTCCTTGGCGACTGTAACGCCGTCCTTGGTGATCGTGGGGCTTCCCCACTTCTTGTCGAGCACGACGTTGCGGCCCTTCGGGCCGAGAGTGACTTTGACTGCGTTGGCGACCTTGTCGACGCCTCGCTCGAGCGCTCGACGAGCGTTCTCGTCATAAAGTAGTGTCTTTGCTGCCATTTGTATAAACCTTCGTTAGTTGAGAATCGCGTAGATCTGGTCCTCGTCGAGGATCGTGTAGTCTTTGCCGTCGAGGGTGACCTCGTTGCCGCCGTACTTGCTGAAGAGCACCTTGTCGCCCTTCTTGACGCTGAGCTTGTTGCGCTGACCGTTGTCGAGCGTCCGTCCGTCGCCGACGGCGACGACCTTGCCCTCGGTCGGCTTCTTCTTGGCGGAATCGGGCAGGATGATGCCGCCGGCCGTCTTGGCCTGGGCCTCGAGCACCTGCACGACCACCTTGTCTCCAAGCGGTTTGATGTTTGCCATCTCTGTGTTGGTCTTCTCCTGTGGGGAGCCCGCCAGGGTGCGTTGGCACTCCTGGGCTGGGACTGCCAATATTGTGGTCCTTCGGGGCCCCAGCGGTCAAGGAATCTGGCACTCTTGGGACTTGAGTGCCAGAAGATCGTCCGTTGCATTTTGTACGGCCAGGCGTCACACTCAATAAGATGGTTGCTGCCCTTGCCCTAATGGCCACAGCTTCTGTGGGCCAGGCGGACTTCGCCTCGACGCACGACGTCTTCGGGATCAAGCTCCTTCGATTCGCAGCGGTTCAGGGCAGGAACACTGTGGTCTCCCCTAACTGCGTCCTCTACGCTCTTGCCGGGCTCTATCCTGCCAGTACAGGGGATACGAAGCGTGAACTGGCGAGGGCGACTGGAATGCGAGAGTCAACGAGTCTGACCGAGCTGCTTCCGGTGTTCAAGGGCCAGTCTGGCCCTCGCTGGCAACGGGAGTCTGCCGCAGCGGCGTGGGTTGACGACAGCATACAACCAAGTCAGGCGTACATTGACTCCATGGCGAGCGACCTCGACTATCGGGTCACGAACCTCGACTTACAGGCGCCGCGCTCCATACAGATGATCAACGCATGGGTGCGCGAGAAGACGAATGGCAAGATCCCGCTGATTCTCAACCAGATGCCGCGACAAGCGGTGCTGGTCCTTACAAGCGGGCTCTACGTGAAGAGTTCGTGGAAACCGACGATGCGCCTCATGGACAAGCCGCTGATGTTCACCGTGTTTGGGTCTCGCCAGCCTGCGAAGGGGATGACAGCGACAACGTCGCTCGCAAGGCTCGAGACTGCCGCATTTGACGCCGTGAGCGTGCCGCTCGATGGAGGGCTCGCGGCCGAAATCTACTTGCCCAAAGGCGGCGCCCCACCCGAGCTGGTCGCTGACGGCCTGATTACGTCGAAGCCGAGGTTCCCAACGGGCACAGTTCCTACCATGCTGCAGATGCCTTATTGGAAGGCCGAGTACTTTGCGTCGATCGTCGAGCCATTGAGAAAGTCAGGACTCGCGACGATCTTCCAGCCCCGGGGCGAACTGGCAGCGATCCATCCGTCTGCGTTCGTCATCGAGGTGATGCATCGCACTTGGACAGAGTTCAACGACCGCGGGATCGAGGCGGCGGCCGCGACCGCCCTTGTCGTCGGGGGCTTAGGAGGTGGCGAAGGTCGGCCGAAGAACCCCAAGCCATTCATCGTCGACCGGCCGTTCTTCTATGTCTTGCGCGACACGACGACAGGCGCCGCGTTGTTCATGGGATTCATATACGAGCCGGCAAAGTATCAGTAGCGGTACTGCTCGGCCTTGTACGGCCCGTCGACCGGCACGCCGATGTACTCGGCTTGCTCCGGAGTCAACGAGGTCAGCTTAGCGTTCAGCTTTCGCAACTGCAGCCGCGCGACCTTCTCGTCAAGGTGCTTCGGCAGCACATAAACGCCGGGCTGGTAGGCGGCAGTGTTCGTCCACAGCTCGATCTGCGCCATCACCTGGTTGGTGAAGCTCGACGACATCACGAACGACGGGTGCCCCGTCGCACAGCCGAGGTTCACAAGTCGACCTTCCGCCAGTAGGATGATGCGCTTGCCGTCCGGGAATTCGATGTGGTCGACCTGCGGCTTGATGTTCTCCCACTTGTACTGCTTGAGCGACGCGACGTCGATCTCGCTGTCGAAGTGGCCGATGTTGCACACGATCGCCTGATCCTTCATCGCCCTCATGTGCGCGTGACCGATCACGTGGTAGTTGCCGGTCGCGGTCACGAAGATGTCGGCCTTGTCGGCGGCGTCCTCCATCGTGACAACCTTGTAGCCCTCCATCGCGGCCTGCAGCGCGCAGATCGGGTCGATCTCCGTCACCCACACCTGTGCGGAGAGGGCCTTGAGCGCCTGTGCGCACCCCTTCCCAACATCGCCGTAGCCGCACACGACCGCGACCTTGCCCGCGATCATCACATCCGTAGCGCGCTTGATCCCGTCGACTAGCGACTCGCGGCAACCGTACAGGTTGTCGAACTTGCTCTTGGTCACCGAGTCGTTGACGTTGATCGCTGGGAAAGGCAGATTTCCCTTCTTGTGCATCACGTACAGCCGGTGCACGCCGGTGGTCGTCTCTTCCGTCACCCCGTTGAGATTTGCGCGGACCTTGCTGTAGAACCGCGGATCGACAGCGAGCTTGCGCTTGATCGAGGCGTACAGCGCAGTCTCCTCCTCGTTGGTGGGGTTGGCGATAGCGCTCGCGTCGTCTTCTGCGCGGCTACCGAGCAACACCAACAGCGTCGCGTCGCCGCCGTCGTCGAGTATTAGGTTCGGCGTGCCTCCGTCGGCCCACTCGAAGATCCTGTGCGTGTACTCCCAATACTCGTCGAGCGACACGCCCTTTGTGGCGAACACCGGCGTGCCGCCCTTGGCGATGGCAGCAGCAGCGTGGTCCTGCGTCGAATAGATGTTGCACGACGCCCAGCGCACGTCCGCCCCGAGCGCATTGAGCGTCTCGATCAGCACCGCGGTCTGGATCGTCATGTGGAGCGAGCCTGCTATGCGCGCGCCCGTGAGCGGCTTGGATGCCGCATACTCTTCCCGGATAGCCATGAGGCCGGGCATCTCTGTCTCGGCGATGGCGATCTCCTTTCGGCCCCACTCCGCGAGGCCGAGGTCTGCGACGACGAAGTCCTGTTTGTTCATTACCGTGCTCATGTTCTGTTCTCGCTTTCTGGAACACGGGCACTTAAAGCAAAAGCACCCGTGAACCGTTGTTCACGAGCGCCGTTCTTCTTGCTGAGCCTGGCCCCTTCCGGGTCGCAGCGCTCCTCAGCAACTGAATTATAGCAAATCTTTAGCGGACGTAGTGGATCTGCGGTGAGTCCATGTCGTCCAGGAGCATGATCGAGACGATCGGTAGGGGGCGGTCCTGGGCGATCTGGCGAGCCTCGTCGAACTTGACCTCCAGGGACAGCATCCCGGAGAGCTCGATATAAGACCCGAACTCCGCGGCGGCGAGTTGGGTCGAGAAGCAGGCTAGGCCGTGGACGCCGTCGTGCTTGTAGCACCCGTACTTGCCCGAGGGTTCGTGCTTGAGCACGTAGAGCGTGTTGGGGAAGTCTGTGTCCAGCCCCAAAACCGGACAGTCAAGCGTGAGCGGATTCATAGCCCTACAAGGGATTCTCGGCAGGATTCTCCCTAAATTCAGACCCAGCTTACTAGGTCCCCTTGAGGAATCGCTTGCCTACTATCATTGCCGCTTCAAGCTTCCCGCGCATGTCGACGAAGCAGGGCAAGTTGAGCTTCACGGGCGAGTCGATGTAGGCGAACGCGAGGCCGCACTCGAGGGTTGGCGAGTACACGCCGCTGCACACTTCTCCCACCGACTTGCCGTCGACGAGGACCTTCATTCCAGGCATCGGTAGGCGCTTGCCCTGCAGCCTGACGCCACGGAGCTTCGTGGGCGTGCCCTCCTCCCTAGCCCGATAGATGTACTCACTTCCGAGGAAGAGCTTCTTCTTGCTGATCGCCCAGCCGAGCTGCGCCGCGATCGGGTTGAGCTCGTCGTTCAGCTCGTGACCGTAGAGCGGCAAGCCCGCCTCCAGTCGCAAGACGTCGCGGGCCCCGAGCCCGCAAGGCACGACTCCCGCCTTGTAAAGCGCGTCCCAAAGGCTCTCTGCTCCAGAGGCAGGGCAGATCAGCTCGTAGCCGTCCTCGCCCGTGTAGCCGCTCCGGGCGGCGAAGCACGGCACACCAGCCACGTTGCACTCCACGACCGAGAAGAAAGGAACTGTGTTCATCTCGGAGACCTTGTCCGAGAGGCCAGCGACGATCTCACCTGCCTTCGGGCCTTGGACCGCGATCATCGCGGTCTCATCCGTGTAGTCCTCCATCGTCACGCCGAACGCGTTGTGCTTGCGGAGGTGAGCGACGTCCTTTTGGTGGTTCGCGGCGTTGACGACCATGCGGTACTCGCCCGCGTTGATCCGGTACACGATGATGTCGTCCACGAGCCCGCCGTTCTCGTTCGGGAGCATCGAATACTGTCCTTGATGGTCGCCGAGTTCAGCCACGTCGTTGGCCGTCACGAACTCCAAGTAATCCAGCACTCGGTCGCCAGTGAACTTGAGCCTAGCCATGTGGCTCACGTCGAACATCCCTGCGCCCTCCCGTACCGCCTTCGTCTCCGCGATGACGCTCTTGTACTGGACCGGCATGTCGTAACCGGCGAACTCGACCATACGCCCGCCGTGCCGAACGTGGGCGTCGTGGAGGGGCGTCCTTAGGGCGGTAGTGCTCACACAGGCAGTATATCCAGGCTGCGTTGAACCTGGGCGGCCCAGTGTTTGCACCGGCGAGGGCCTAGCGGCACGGAGTCTGCGAACTACAGCCTAGAGTTAGAACGTCAATCCGGTATGCGACAGGTACAATCGCGTACCTGCCGGCAGGTGGTCTCTTGAGCATGATCGCGTGTGATATGTGTGGTGTGGCGAACATGGCGGACAGCCGGTTCTGCCGAATTTGTGGGGCGGAAATGGCCCCGCCAATCGATCGTGCCACGACGGACGAGGACGTCAAGATGGTCCACGACGCCCAGCGGCTCTTCGGGGAAGCGCGCTATGACGAAGCGCTGATGGTCGCGACGGCGATCCTCGAGAACGACCCATTCTGCGTCAATGCGCTCGCGATCAAGGGCGACTGCCACGAGCGGCTCGGCGAGTACGCCCAGGCACTCGAGTGCTACCGGGACATCCTCAAGGTCGAGCCCGACTCTCAGCTCGACAGGATCCGCGTCGCACGGCTCGAGAAGATCGTTTCGAGCGGCGAGATTGAAATCGGACAGCCAAACTCGCGACGACGCACGGCGCTCGGCGCGGCGATCGCCGCTGCGATCCTTCTCGTGTCTTCTGGCAGTGCGCTCATCCTAGCGGCGCAGAATTCCACCGGCGATAACGCCGCGAAGACCATCGACGTCGACAATGCCAAGTCCCAGCCGTTCTATCCGGTGCCTCTCGTGCCGAATGGAAACACCGGGTATGCGCCGAACAGCCAGGCCGCTCCGCAGGACCGAGACCTTGAGGCGCTAGAGTCGGTCGCCAACGGCGCGGGGATCAACCCGCTGACCAACCCTGGCGACACCCAAAGGATCGCACCGGGCGCCCTTCGTGACGTGCCTCGTGGCCAATACGACCCGGTCGCAACCAACCGGGTCGATCCCGAGACAGTCGAACCCCTACGGCCCAACGTCGGCCCTGGCTTAGGAAATCCGCGCACTTCCCCGCCGGGCGATCCCGACCCGAAGGTGCTGTCCGGGACGACTGGTGGAGACGGCGGTCGAAACTCCATCGTCGAAGTCCGACCCAGCAAGACCAACGACCCTGCGACTGGCAATATCCAAGTCGAGGATCGCGC
>JANWJY010000113.1 GCA_025451715.1 Fimbriimonadaceae bacterium
GCATGGTGCTCGCCCACTTGGAGGCAGCCTCCTTTAGCGGGACGGTGACGTTGACGCCCTTGTAACCGAGCTGCGTCAAGTGGTCCAAGGCATCGTTGAACTCTTCCCTTGGTACGCGGATCGCGACGTACTGGTCTTCCATGGCGAGCGCCTTGAACGCCGCGTTGTGCATCTGTGGCGAGAGGGAGTGCTCGACAGGGTCGCCGACGACCGCGTACTGCGCCTTGGGCGCGTCGTGCCATTCGTAAGACTTGCTCATTTACTCGCTTTCCTAAAGGTCCAGAGTTTTTGTCCGGTGAAGTTCCAGAACACGACGACAGCCGTGGCGATGAGGCTCGCCCCCGCCCAGCGCGCTTCGGCGCCGAGGTGGAGCAGGCGGTTGATCGTGGTGCCGACGACGACGTTGAGGACCATTCCGATCAGCGCGACGACGAAGAACTTGGTGATCATCTCGCCGTGGCCGTGCGCTTTGTCGACGCGGAAGGTCCACCGCCGGTTCCAGTAGTAGCTGTTCAAGATGGCGAGGAGCACGACGGGAACCTTGAGCGGCGCGTATGCGGAGTCGATGAGGTCCTTCTCGGTCAAGTAGGGCGCGCTGTGAGTGAGGTCCCAGAACCACTCGCCGACGACGTGCGCCAGTGTCGAATCGCCCATCGGGATTCTGAACATTAGCAGATAGTGCAGACCGAGGTCGATGACGGTAGACATGCCGCCGACGAGGCAGAACTTTAAGAACTGTCGGACGACGCTGTGCTCGAAGAACCCGGGCTTGGTCGCGGCGACGGAGACCTCGTTCGGTTGGAAGTAGTCGTGCAGCATGCGCCCGAGCACTCGCTCGATGTTCCTGCTAAAGACCATGGTGCCGACGAACTCGCGCGATGCGACGGGCCTGATCCAGACCGCGTCGATGTCGGCGCGGTTCGCACCGAGCACGTCGGTGAGGAGCTGGTCGCCGATCATGACGGCCTGTCTTGGTTCGGCGCCGTACTTTTCCAGAGCCATGTCGTACATTTGTCGGTTGGGCTTGAACTTTGCCCGGATGTAGGGGACATCGAGAAGTTCGCTCAGTTTGTTCAGCCGTTCAGGGTGTCGCGTGTTGCTCAGGATGCAGAACTCGAGGCCGAGCGCCTTTCCTTGCGCCAACCAGTCGAGCACGGACTGTGGGACGTCGTGCTTGCGCCATGGAAGGAGAGTGTTGTCGACGTCGAGGAGGACGAGCGTCTTGCCCGACACTTTGAGCGCGGCGAGGTCGACGTGCTCGACCTTGTCGAGTGAGGATGCCGGGCTGAAGTTGCGCAGTGCCCTGGGCATTTTCTCCCGCTCGTACGTGCCAGCGCGGAAGCTCCTCATAGGTCTCGCTGGTCGGCGAACTCCTTTCTCGCCTTGCGGATGTTGTTCAAGTGCTCGTCGTAGGTGGAGCTGAAATAGTGCGTGCGGTCAGGTCGGGCGACGTAATAGAGGAACGTGTTCGTCTCGGGCTCGAGAACAGCCTTGATGCTTCGCCACGCGGGTGAGCCGATCGGGCCGGGGGGAAGCCCGTCGATCTTGTACGTGTTGTAGGGCGATTCGATCGTGGCGATCTCGCCTGGCTGCAGGACCTTCCACTCCTGGATCGCGTAGAGGACCGTGGCGTCGATCTGGAGCCTTTGGTTGATGGCGAGCCGGTTTGCGATCACTCCGGCGATACGTGGTCGGTCTTCGTCGACGCCCGCCTCGAGCTCGATGAGCGACGCGATCGTGACGAGCCGGTTGATGTCCATCTCGCCCGCAAGTGGCATTTTTCGGAGCTCGACCATCACTTTTTCTTCGAACGCTTTGAGCTGTCTGCGCACGACGGCCGCTGCACCGATCAGCGGAGGCAAGTCGTATGTGTCGGGATAGAGATAGCCCTCGAGAGAGTCCTTAGGTAGCTGGAACGAGACGTCGTCCTTGAAGAGCTCTGGAGTGTTGGCGGCGGCGATGTACTCGGCGGCGGTGCAAACGCCTTTTTCTTCGAGCTTTGGTGCGACGCGTGCGATCCACCAGCCCTCGGGGATACGGACCTGTTGCTCGATCGGGCGGCGCAGCGCGCGCATGACCTGTCGAGGGGTCATGCCGCCGTTGAACTGGAACGTGCCGACGCGGACCGCGCGCTCCTGTTTGTTGAGGTAGCAGAACATCTGGAACCCACGCTTGTCGCGGATCACTTTCTTCGTGACCAGATCGTCGACGACGTTTTCGAAGGTCTTGCCTTCTTCGTACCGGACGTAGAACGGTTCGGACCACGGCATCGGTTGCGTCGCGCCGCCGTACCAGACGTAGCCGCCAATGCCAGCGGCGACGACGGCCCCCACTGAGACGAGCAGGACGACTCTGGCGCGCTTACTCATCTTCGTCGAAGAACCTCTCCAGTATCCTGCACGCCGCCTCGCCGTCGGCCCGCTTGCGCCGCTCGCTTCCCTTCAACCCTGCTTCCGTCATGTCTCGTTCCGCCTCGGCGCTCGTGAGGGACTCGTCCACGTAATTAACTTCCATGCCGAGCGCCGTCAGGCACTCGCCGAGCTTGCGGCAGACCCTTGCCATTTTGGTCTCGCCGTGCTCGTCCTGGGGGAGTCCGACGACGACCGCGTGGGCCTGCTCACGTTCAAAGACGGCCTTGATCGCCTCGGCGTCCTTGGCGAGGGTACCGGACGCGTCGATGTTCTGGCGGGGCGAGACCACGCGCGGGTCGCTCTCGCCGACGGCGATGCCGATGCGCTTGCCGCCGAAGTCGACCGCGAGCACCCTCATTTGCCGAATGCCTCGAGCAGTTCTTGCTTGATCCCGGGCGCGCAGCTTACGGCTTCCCTTGCGAGCCTGTCGTTGCCTTTGAAGTCTGTGAACGAGCCGCCCGCCTCGCGGACGATCACGGCGATCGCGCTAACGTCCCAGTGGTTGACGACAGGGTCGATCATCGCCTCCGTTCGGCCCGTCGCGACGAGCGCATGGCCATAGGCGTCGGTCCATCCGCGGGTGGCGAGCGCCGTTTCGGCGAGTTGCAGGAACGGGCCGAGCCGGCCCGCCTGCGACATCGTGTAGTGACTGCCGCAGCACAGGATGGACTCGCTCATCTTGGTCTTCTGTGAGACGCGGCAGGGCTTGGTGTTCCAGAAGCATCCGCCGCCGCTCTCTGCGAACACGACCTCATCGAGCGCGGGGATGACGCAGACACCGAGGATCGGCTTGCCGTCCTGCTCGTAACTGAGGAGGGTCGCGTAAAGGGGCACTCCAGCGATGAAGGACTTCGTGCCGTCTATCGGGTCGATGACCCACCTGTCGGCGGCGTCCGATCCGCCCTCTTCCTCGCCCAGGATCTTCTCGCCGGGAAACGCGGCCTCGATCTCGCGGCGGATGAACGCCTCTGCCTCTTGGTCGGCTACGGTGACGGGCGACTCGTCGGCCTTGAGCTCGTATCCCACGCCTTGTTGGAAGTACCGCAGGGTCCCCTTCGCGGCCTCGTGGGCCGTGCGCAGGGCGAAGGCGAGCCTGGGGGACATATAGGGGAAGTATGAAGGATGAAGGAAGAGGGGTGCGGGTTCGGGTTTGTTCGGGTTTGTGTCGGCGGGATCGGCGGGTCTGATGGGGCCTGGGGCCAGCGGAACGGGGTGAAAGGTGCCGACGTTCTATAATGTGTCAATGGGGGCGTCAGGGTTCGACAGAGCCGGACCGACCTTCAGTTGCGAGCCGAGGCGCCGTTGGCCTCGTAAAAAGCGGCAAAAAAGTAACAGCGAACGACAACTTCGCCTACGCAGCCTAAAACCTGCGGCTCCCTTCGGAACCGTTCTAGCGGGGTCCGATTGAGGGTTAGCAAAAGCTAGATCGTCCGAAGCGTCTTCGGCCCGTAGGCGCGACGGACTAAAACAACCGGGCTAGGTGACTGTGCGGCGTGCACTCAGGCCATGCCAGGCACCGAAACAGAATCTGAGTGAGACGCTCGTGGATACTGTTGGCACGGCGGTTTTGGAACGGGGTTCAATTCCCCGCGCCTCCACCAAGCCTTAACATCAGAACGGCCGCCCTTGGGCGGCCGCTTCTGTTTCCCAACGAGGAAACTTACTTCTTGCCGCCCTTGGCAGGCGGTGCCTTCGCGGCGGGAGCAGCAGCCACAGGTGCCTTTGCGCCTGCGGCGGGGGCCTTTGCGCCAGGTGCCGCCGGCTTGCCAGGTGCGCCTTCGACGGGGACCGCACCTTCGACGGGCACACCTTCGACCGGCGCCACTTCTGCGCCAGGGGTCTCGAGGACCACGGCTCGCATGTGGAACGTGGTCGCGACGACGGCGTCCGCGGGAATGTGGGTGCTGACGCCCTCGGGGAGCTTGAGATCGCCGACGACGACCTTATCGTTGTCGGTCAACTGGCTCAGATCGACGTGGATGTGGTCGGGAATGTTGGCCGGCTTGGCGTAGATCTCGAGGCTGACGAGCGGGGTCATGAGGCTCGATCGCTTCTTGGTGACCGCGTCGGGCTCGCCGTGGAAGGTGATCGGGACGGAGATGCGAATGACGTCATCGTCCTTGACCTCTTGCAGGGTGAGGTGGATGATGTCGCGCGAGATAGAGTCGCGCTGGACGTCCTTAATGACGACCTTTATTTCTCTGGGTTCGGAGTCGACTGAAACCGCGAAAACGGCGACGCCGCCTGCGGAGCGGAGGGCGAACCGGACATCCTTTTGGATCGCCTGCACCAATCGTGTGCCCTTGCCTTTGACGATAAGTGCCATCGGGAGGATGCCTTTTGCGCGTAGGCGCCGGACCTCTGCGCTGTTCGCTCGCTCGCGACTCTCAACCTGCAACGTAGCCATGACGGAAGAATCCTCTCAACACGCGAACCAAGCGGCCCGCAGGAAGCCTGGATTATACCGGAGCGACCCCGGAGGGCCGGGCCTCAGGCCCGCCGCCAGGCTGTGTAGAAGCGTTCGCGGGCCGCGACAGCACGGGCCCTGCAGTCGGGGCCGACGGCGTTGATGTGACCCATCTTGCGGCCCGGTCTGGCTTCGGCCTTGCTGTACCAGTGGACGTGAACTTCAGGGTCTCCTTGGATGGCCGCCTTGAGACCCTCTTGGTAGTCACCTGCGCCCTCTTGGCCCAGCAGGTTTGCCATGCAGGTCTCGTTGCCCTTGGGTTCTGGGATCGGCAGTCCCATGACGAGGCGAACGTGGGCCTCGAACTGGCTGATGCCGCCCCAGTCGAGGGTGTAGTGGCCGGTGTTGTGGGGGCGGGGGGCGATCTCGTTGACCATAAAGCTGCCGTCTTGGAGTTCGAACAGCTCGACACCGAAAAGGCCGAAGCCTTCGACCGCTCTGACGGCTTTGATCGCGATGTCGCTGGCGTCTGTGTTCGCTGGGAAGACGAGGTCGCAGACGTGGTCTGTCTGGACCGACTCCATGGTCGGGAAAGTCAGGGTTTGGGACTCGCTGCGGCAGACCATGACGGCGAGCTCGCGCTTGAACGGGACGAACTGTTCGGCTAACCACCCGCCAGACATCCACGAGCTTCGGCTATCTCGTAGCTCTTCAAATGATCGGATTGTCATCGTCCCTTTGCCGTCGTAACCTCCATGTCGCACCTTCAGCACCATGGGAAACCCGATCCTGGACGCGACGTCCTCGAGGAAACTATCGTTCCCCCAAACAGCTCCAACCGACCATGCTCGCGGAGAAGGCACTCCGTGGCTTGTGTATTGCTCTCGCTGGGCAAACTTGTCGTTTATGAGCCCAAGTGTTCGCGGGCTTGGAAGATAAACCCCGAGATCCCTGTCTGCCTCATTTGCTGCTCCAGAAAGCAGGAGCATCGAGATGAACTCATTTTCGAGTGTGACTCGTTCGCACTGGCTGAGTACATTGCTCAAGGCATTGACATCGTCGAACCCTGCGACAACGTGGTCCGCGATTTGCGACGCGGGCGTGTCGGCACCGGGGTCGAGAGAGAGGCACCGCAGCCCCATGCGCTGCGCGGCCTGGATGGACATGCGCGCGAGCTGCCCTCCTCCAAGGTAGCCGATGTCGTACTTCACCGCGTCCTCACGACCTGTTCGCTCTTGACGGGAAGCCGCGTCGCGTGCTCCATATCAATGTCACGGATGACCCCGACGAGTTCGGAACCGGCGATGCGCACGCCCTGCGACACGCACTGCTCCTGAACCCATTCGACCACCGGATCGACTGGCGTGAGGTCCGGCAGCGTGAGGTTGATGCTGAGCTGGCACTGGTTGCGGGACGGCAACGGCAAGCCGAGCGAGCGCACGCCGAGAAAGCGCGGATCGCCGGCAGCTCGGAGGGCCCTCACTTTTTTCGCGAGGCGCTTGATGATCGCAAGGTCGCTGGTGTCGAGGTCGAAGTTCATCGCGACCAAGAAGTCACGCCAACCGAGCACGGTCGCGCCGAGCAGCGGGTGGGCGTGCACCGGGCCGAAGTCAGGCTCGAGCTTTCGGCCCAGCATCCCGCCGAATCCGCCCTTCCGCAGGGCAGGCAGGTGAGCCTCGTGCCTCCCCTTTTCGGACTTCTCGTACAGGAACACGGGGACCTCGAACCTGTCGGCAATGTCGCCCGCGAGCTCATCGACCCACGAGTCCACCTCGGCCTCCTCGCTCCCCCACGGTGTGATGATCGGGCAGACGTCGAGCGCGCCTATGCGGGGGTGCACTCCGACGTGGCGGTTGAGGTCGATCCGCGGGAACGCGATGCCACAGAGGTTCACCAGCGTGGTCGCGACGCTATCGTGCGATCCGGAGAAGGCGCTGACAGTCCGGTTGTGGTCGACGTCCGAACCGAGATAGTGGACTTCAAGGCCGCGTAGTTCGAGCTCCTCTCGGAACTGTCCAAGCAGTGAAGTGTCTCGTCCGAACGACCAGTTTGGGACAGTGAGGACCTGCAACGTTCACATCCCAACCGTGTTGTAGCCGCTATCGACGTAAATGACTTGGCCGGTGACCCCTTTGCTGAGGTCCGACATGAGATAGACGGCCGCACCGGCAACCTCTTCTTGGCCGAACGAGCGCTTGAGCGGTGCGCGCTCCTGGACGTAGTCGATCATGCCGAGCAGGCCCTTGACGCCGCGCGCGGCGACCGTGTTGATCGGGCCGGGGCTGATCGTGTTGACGCGTATTCCTTTTGGACCGAGGTCTTGGGCGAGATAGCGCACAGAGGATTCGAGCGCCGCCTTAGCGACGCCCATCACGTTGTAGTTGCCCACGCTCCGGACGCTTCCCAAGTAAGACATGCACATCACGCTGGCGTCCTCGTTGAAGCACGGCTCGAGAGACTTGCACAGTGCGACGAGCGAGTAGCTGGAGACGTCGAGAGCGAGCGCGAACCCGTCGCGGGAGGTGTCGATGAAGCGGCCCTCGAGGTCCTCTTTTTTAGCAAACGCAGCGGAGTGGACGAGGAAGTCGATCTTGCCGTACCTCTCGCCCACGTCGTTGGCCAGTTTCTGGAGCTGCGCATCGTCACCAAAGTCGACGACGAAGGTGGACATCCCCTCGTGTTCCTTGGTGAGGGCTTCGACCCGCTCGAGCATGCGGTCGTTCTGGGCTCCGACTCCGACCTGGGCTCCGTGCCTCGCCGCGGCCTCGGCACAGGCCCATCCGATCGAGTTCTTGTTGGTGACGTTCAGGACGAGGCCCTTTCTGCCTGCCAGGAGCATGGTGGCATTATGGCGAAAGTCTAGTCTTCGACGGCGGTCTCAGCCTCTTGGGTCACCTCGCCAAAGCGATTGAGACGGTACTCCTGCATCGCGCTGATCACCTCTTCCTGGGTGTTCATCGCGAAGCCGTCCTGCGCGGAAAGCTGCTCGAGGATCGGCTCGCCTGCCATAAGGATCGCCCTGGTGTTCATGTGTGCCTGGAACTCGACTTCGGAGCCTTGTCGGTCGAACCTCACAAGCTGTCCCGTGTCGATGGACTGCCCGTTCTCGACACCAATCTTGCCATCCAATACGAGCAACATGACGGACCAGTCTTGTGGGAACGGCAGTCGGATCGGGTTGCCTTGTTTGAGCCGCATGTCGAGAAGCGCGATCGGGGTTCGCGTCAGTGCCGGGCCCTCGACCCCGTTCAACGTTCCTGCAATCGGTCTGATCGATCCCGCGTCGTCCGGGAGGTCAACGCGCGGCAGCCCACCAAACTTGAACAGCTGATACTTGGGCGGCAACAGCTTGTGGACCGCGGGCAGATTGATCCAAATGCGGACCATTTCCATCCTTCCGCCGGCGTCCGTGAAAGCTTCAGAGTGGTTCTCCTCGAACACGACGCCGCGCCCTGCAGTGACCCACTGGACGTCGCCCGGGCCAAGCTTGCCCATGTTCCCCTTGGAGTCCAGGTGCTCGATCTCGCCGTCGTAGACGATCGTAACGACCTCGAGGCCCTTGAACGGCAGCTCGCTCTCGCCGGGCCGCTCGCCCGACCTGTCGAATTCGTGGGGCCCGATGAGATCGACCGAAAGAAAGGGGCTGATCTCATGGCCGATGCGGTGGTGACCAATGACGTTCCGGGTGGGAAAGCCGTCGCCGATCCACCTCTCGTCCTGCGGCTCGTGCACGCCCAACACTCTCTTCGCGGTCTGCAATGCCATGTTTCTTCGACACCCCGCCCGCGGGCCCCGTTCAGAGGACCCAGTCGAATTACAAAAAAAGGCGCCCCTCTTGGGGCGCCCAATACCCGTTGTCGGCCTACGCCGACTTGCTTTCTTGCGGTTGCGTTTGTCCTTGGTTAATCTTTTCCCTTGGATCCGCGCCTTCTGACGTGCGCGCTTATATAGGCAAAATATCGGGGTCGGGGCCCGGCATCCTTAGGGGAGTTTCCCCGGTGTTGGTACGGGGTTCGGGCTGGTTGGCCAGGTTCAAGCAGGTGCTATAATGGGCGCGAGGACAGATGGCTGAGTGGTCGAAAGCGCCCGCCTGCTAAGTGGGTAAGAGGACATTAGACCTCTTCCAGGGTTCGAATCCCTGTCTGTCCGCCAGTTTTCGGCGTCGTATAGAATGAGGTTGAGGGTTATGGTTCGTAATTGGGTCTCGTTGGTTCTGGTCGCGCTAGCCCCCGTCGCCGCCCTTGCAGGGCCGATGGAGGAGTTCGCCGCCGCGCGGACAAAGCACAAGATATTTGGTCTATCAACACCCCATGAGCTGCGGGACCTTACTGCAGACGCCTATGTCGAGCTGCATGGGCGCGTGTTCGGTTCAATCAAGGGCGAAGGCGGCGCGGTCACCATCCTCACAAAGTTTGGCGACGTGACCCAGACC
>JANWJY010000114.1 GCA_025451715.1 Fimbriimonadaceae bacterium
GGAAGGGGATGCTGGCGGAGATCAGCGCGAAGATCTCGAACATCAACACCAATATCACCAACATGGAAGCTCGCACGGGTGAGGATCAGCAGGCACGCATCGACATGACGGTCGAAATCAAGGACGTGAAGCACCTCGAGAAGGTGATTAAGTCGATCAAGGGCGTGCAGGGAGTGTTGGGGGTCGAGAGGACGGCTAGAGCCTAGATCTCACGCCCAGGTCAAAGGTCAAACGTCAAAGGTAAGGTAACGTTTGGGCGGCGGTTCCCTTACGACAGAACAGCGATGACGTCGATCTCCACTTTTACATCGCGCGGCAGTCGGGCCACTTGAACCGTCGCCCGCGCGGGCGGCGGTGTCACCAAGTAGCGCTCGTAGGTCGCGTTCATCGCCGCGAAGTCGTTCATGTCTGCCAGAAACACTGTCGTGCGGACAACGTGTCCGAAGTCTGCGCCGGCTGCCTTGAGCAGAGCCACGATGTTGCGCATGACACGGTCGGTCTGGGCCGCAATGTCCCCGTCCACCAGGTTGCCAGTGCTCGGATCGATTGGGATCTGACCCGACAGGAACAATAAATTCCCCGCGCGAATGGCCGGAGAGTACGCGCCTAGTGCCCGTGGCGCTTCGCTCGACGAAATCGCCTCACGCACCTCAGGCAGCCTTGGTGACCTTGCCGTCGCGCAGGCAGCGAGTGCACACTCGCATTCGCTTGGCTGCGCCGTTGATCAGGGCACGGACTGTTTGGAGGTTGGGCTCGAATCGGCGCGGTCCCACGTTATGGGCATGCGACACCGTTCGGCCCACGACTGGACCCTTACCGCAGATTTCACACCGCTTGGCCATGACTTCCTGCTTCATGTAGCTTCCGGCTTAAGCCGGAGGCCACTGACATACGTGTGGATTCGAACTCGGCACAAACGCCAAATTGTAGCAGGTTCAGGGGAGAATCAGGGGACTCGGCCCAGTGCCCGAGTCAGGCGACGTCTGTTCCCGGGCAGCGAGGTTCAATTGCAGCAGACGACCCATGAGAGACAAATACGCAGTATCCCCCCCTTCGGACACGTTGCGCGTCTGGCGCGAACCCTGTTCGATGGCGCGCAGCACGATGGCCACCTCGTGGTCGTACACGACAGCCCCCTGCTCTTTCATTTGTGCGAGCAAGGTCTTGAGTTCGGTTGCAAGCTTCTGTGCGGGCAGCGATTGCGGCGCGTGCTCGTAGATGACCCCCCGCGCGGCGGTCTCGAGTGTTGATGCGCAGGCCTGCGCGGCCTCGGCCACGTCGTCGTCCACGAGTCGAGCGAACCCTTCTGGCTTGTGCCGTGCGACTTGAGTTTGGAACAGAAAGAACAGCTGGTACTGGCGTTCCGTGAGGTGACGAATGGTCGGCAGTAGTGTCGCCACGTCCCGCTCCTGCTGGCGACGAACAACCGCCGCGGGGTGTTCGCGCGCCGAGGCCAGGTAGGTGCAGTCGCTCGGGCAATTGATTTCTGTGAGTCGTTTCGTGGCGCAACAGACAGTACAGATGGTCTGGCCAAGTGCGGGACACTCGCGACGAGCTTTCCGTTGGCCACACACGGGACATGCCATGTGTCAAGCTTCGCACACGGGCCCGCTGGACAAAAGAGGTCACTCGACCGCCACAAATTGGCTCCCGCTTCTCGAACGCCGGCAGTACAGGGGATTTCACAAGGGAACGCGCCTTGCAGCCCAACGGACCAACGAGCCGCGCGGCCAGGAGCCGTCGGCATGGCGGAGGTGCTATGAGTGAAGCGATGTTTCGGAGGGAATCGCCCACGGAGTACTTTCGTGGTCTCGTGGAATCGGCGATGCAATACCAGCGCGTCAGAGCGCGCGAGCAGACATCGTTCTACGTCGTCAACATGCTCGCCGGGTTCGTCCATGCTGACCAGGCGTCGCTGTCAGGAGAGGATGACCCGCTCGGGCTTCGGCTGGTGGCGGCTCTACAGGCCGACGGCATCGTGCAGCGGGATGGTTTGCGCCGCGTGGGCGATCGCGCTCTGTTTGTCTCAGGCTTTTTTTCTGACAGCCTGCATCGTAGCCTCGTTGATATCGACTACTACACTTATCTTGGCGCGTACGCGTATGGTTCGTTGGCGCGTCTTGGGCACCCGGCCTTTGGTGACATTTTCGACGAGCTTGCCGCCAAGTTCACGGCATTTGTCGACGTGCTGAGCGAAGTAAGCGAGCGAACGGCGTTGACGTCGAATACGGACATCCTGCGCCTCTACGAAAAGTGGGTCCGTACGGGCAGTCCTCGAAGCGCCGACCTGCTGGCCGCACGAGGCATCGTTCCCGTTCGTTCTGCGGGAAGTCGGACAATCCAGTAGAGGACCGGCTGTGAGCAGACACAAGGTTCAGGCGGTCTACTGCAAAATGACGCTGGAACGTCGACAAGTTGTAGATATTTCGACACTCTAACCGTTCATGGGTTGAAAATGGGTGGAACGTGAAGGCGTCAGCCAAAACTGGCCTGAATTCGTCGGCACTGAGGCATTGTGCCGACAGAAACGTGGCTTTCTTACCGTCCTTTCGTGGGGACAAAATAGCGAGAAACTCACTTGACCTCTCTGGCGTCTAAACGGCTGAACGTCATGCGGTGGCCCAGGACGGCATAGCTTGACTGCTCATAAGCCATAGACCAACTGAGATTTATGAGGAGCCAGCCAGTCGAGTTAAGGAGAGATCAAAGGTTGGCCTGGGTCTATCGCAAGGCGGCTACTCTTCCGAATATATAGAAGGCATTTATATTGCATATCGCAGCAACGTCGCGAGCAACGGAGCGACGTAAAGGAGCGGCAGGCATCATGGCGACAATGACGAAGACCAAGGCAGCGGCCAGAACGAGCCGCTACAACGAGCTGAAAGGCATGCTCGAGAATCGCCGCCGCGAACTAATGTCCGAAGTGCAGGGCAGGATTCGCGACGTCCGGGCCGAGGGTGGCAAGGAGCGCGACGTTCTCGACCAGGGCGAGAGCTCAGAGGTAGATATCCAAGAGGACATCGAGCTTGCCCTCATTCAGCTGAAGTCCGAAACGCTGAACAAGATCGACGCGGCATTGAGCCGACTCGACGAAGGCAGCTACGGCGATTGCTTCGAGTGCGGTAGCGAGATCGCACAGGCGCGTCTTCGAGCGCTGCCCTTCGCGGTTCGTTGCAAGGAGTGCGAGGAAGCGCGCGAGACGGCGGAGCAGCGCGAGCGCAGCGCTCAGCGACGCGGCTCGTCAGCCTTCTTCTTCGACACGTCGAACTAACTAACGCGCACGATAAAGCGTGCGCCTATGGGTGACGCGTCACCTGTAGCGGCAATATGCGGTATGTAGCGCGGGGGCTTTAGCCTCCGCGAGTACTTGAAGCCCAAGTCCCACGTCCCGAGTCCTCGGACGGAACCCGAGGTCAGAGCGTGGGGTTTGGGCTTTGGTGTTCTTGGGCGATGGGTCTTAGACTCACTCACTATGACGGATCAGGACGAGACGATAAACGTCGAAGAGCTCCTTGGTGGCGATCGGCCCGTAGTGTTGCCCGACGAGCTCCCCATTCTGCCTCTGCGAGACACCGTCCTCTTTCCAAACTCGTTCATGCCGCTGGCGGTCGCGCGGGAGAGCTCTGTCCAGCTGATTGACGAGGCGATCTCGAGCGGCAAGATGATTGGCGTCTTCACGCAGCGCGACGCCTCGGTCGAGGAGCCTCAGCAGGAAGACCTTTATCAGGTCGGCACAGCCAGCCACATCCACAAGATGTTCAAGCTGCCGGACGGCAGTTTGCGGCTGATCGTCCAGGGACTGGCGCGCCTCACGCTCGACGAGGTCACGGCAACGAAGCCCTACCTCCGTGCCAGAGTCGGTCCGGTGTCGGAAGCTACGCGCGAGACCGATCGAGTCGAGATCGACGCGCTGATGCGCAACATCAAGACGAACTTTCAACAGGTTGTGTCTCTTTCTCCGCTGCTCTCAGAGGATCTGCAGACGCTCGCGGCCAACGTCACCGAACCAGGACGGCTGGCCGACTTCATTGCCTCGAGCCTGACGACGATTGCCACACCGGTGAAGCAGGAGGTACTCGAGACGCTCGACGTGCGCGCCCGGATGAACAGTCTGAATCGGATGCTCATCAAGGAGCTCGAGGTGCTCGAGCTCGGGTCCAAGATTCAATCCCAGGTGCAATCGGAGGTCGGCAAGAACCAACGCGAGTATTTCCTTCGTGAACAACTGAAAGCCATTCAGAAGGAGCTTGGGGAAGGAGACGATCAGACCAAAGACGTCGAGGAACTGCAGCGCAAGATCGACGCGGCCGGCATGCCGGAGGGTGTCAAGAAGGAGGCGCAGCGAGAGCTCGACCGCTTGGCGAAGATGCCGGTGGCTGCGGCGGAGTACACCGTCTCACGCACCTACCTCGATTGGTTGGTGATGCTTCCGTGGCAGACCCGCACTGAGGAAACGATTGACCTGGCGAAGACGAAGCAGGTGCTCGATGCCGATCACTCAGGACTCGAGAAGGCCAAGGATCGGATTCTCGAGTATCTCGCCGTACGCAAGTTGAACCCCGGGGTGAAGGGTCCAATTCTCTGTTTCGCTGGCCCTCCGGGTGTCGGAAAGACGTCGCTCGCACGTTCGATCGCCCAATCGCTCGGTCGAAAGTTCGTGCGCGTGTCGCTTGGGGGTATGCGCGACGAGGCGGAAATTCGCGGACATCGTCGCACCTACATCGGGGCGTTGCCGGGCCAGATCATTCAGGGCCTCCGCCGCGCGGAGTCGAAGAATCCTGTGTTCATTCTCGACGAGATTGACAAGCTCGGTTCGGATTTCAGGGGCGACCCGGGATCGGCGCTACTCGAGGTCCTCGACCCCGAACAGAACACTGCGTTTCGCGACCACTATCTCGACGTGCCCTTCGACCTTTCCGAGGTCCTCTTCGTCACGACTGCCAACGTTCTCGACCCGATTCCACCGGCGCTCCGGGATCGCATGGAGGTTCTCGAGATCCCGGGTTACACGGAAGAGGAGAAGCTCGCGATTGCTCGCGAACATCTGGTCCAAAAACAGATCACCAATCACGGCCTCACCCCAGAGCAGTTTGCAGTCTCGGATGACGCGTTGCGTGCCGTGATTCGGGGGTACACGCGCGAAGCTGGTGTCCGCAATCTCGAACGTGAAATCGGCGCGCTGTGCCGAAAGGCTGCGCGGCGCCGGGCCGAAGGCGATGAGTCTCCTCTGACGATCACCCCTGAGGTCGTGACCCAGATGCTGGGTGCCCCCAGCTTTCTGGACGAGGAGATGGGGGAACGGACGAAGGAGCCTGGCGTGGCTATCGGCCTCGCCTGGACACCCGCTGGCGGCGAGGTGCTGTTCGTCGAGGCCTCCCGAATGGCGGGAACGGGCACGCTCACATTGACCGGTCAACTCGGCGATGTGATGAAGGAGTCCGCCCGCGCGGCGCTGTCATGGTTTCGCGCGCACGCGGCCGCGTATGGTGCAGACCCCGACTTTTTCAAGAGTGCAGAGAGCCACTTCCATGTGCCGTCAGGGGCCATCCCGAAGGACGGCCCGTCAGCGGGCGTGACCATCGTGACCGCCCTGGCGTCAGAGCTCACCCGCCGGCCTGTGCGCGGCGACATCGCGATGACCGGCGAAATCACGCTCTCGGGTCGGGTGCTACCCGTTGGCGGCATCAAGGAAAAAGTACTCGCGGCCCGCCGCGTCGGTATCCGCGAGGTGATCCTTCCACGCCAGAACGAGAAGAACATCAACGAAGATTTGACTGAAGAGTTACGACGCGATCTGACTGTCCACTACGTCCAGAGCGTTGACGAAGTACTCTTGCTCGCATTGCCGCCTGCGCCGCAGCCGCCGGGTACCCGCAAGTCGGACCGCCGCGTTCAACCGCTTCAGTAAGAAACTCCCAACTTCCCAACCACTAACGATTGCCCAACTCCCAAGGCCTTGGGAGTTGGGCAATCGTTAGTGGTTGGGAAGTTGGGAGTTTCTTACTGAA
>JANWJY010000115.1 GCA_025451715.1 Fimbriimonadaceae bacterium
CGCGAGAGCGCGGTTTTCGGTAGCGCCCGCCAAGAACAGCTCCTTCGAGCTGATCTTGTACACCGTGCGACCGCGCGTCTCTTCTGGCTTGGTCTCAATACCGACTTCCTTATGAACACCCTGCGTGAGCTCGACTTTTAGCGCGTCTGCCTCGGCGATGCTCAGTGCGGATAGCGATGCCTCTGCCTCCGCGCCGGCGGCCGTCTCAATCTTCAGGTCAACGAGCCCAAAGATGCGGTGGACGAGGTTCTTCTGTATGCTGATGTTCTGGATCTTCGAGAGCGGGATTGTCCGCTTGACCCTGTTTATGATCCCGTACTTGATCAGCAGGTGCCCTTCATGGACCGCAAAGCTCGTGCTGAGGTAGCGCACGATCGCAGCGACGACGATGAACCCGCTGAACGCCTCGTAAATCCAATCGCTGCTCGACCCCGGCGTGAAGAGCAGGATGACGAACAGAAAAATGAATCGACCGATCACGCGAGCAAGCTCGACGAAGATCGTTAGGGGGTGCAGTCGCCGATAGACCGGCTCAGCCATTCCATTGCTCCGGTTCCATCGGAGGTGCGATTGGCATTTGCTCGCTGATCCGCAACAACACCTTCCTGAGTTTCTCGGCGTCGAACGCACTGAGGCCTGGGATCGTTGCGACTGCGCCCGCATGGCCGCTGACGAACACCGTAACAATCGCCAGCCCGAGAGCGCGGGATATCGGCCCGGCAGAGATGTCGACGTGCTGGATCCGCGCGCGCGGCACATAGATCTTGGTCCTCCACCAGATCCCGTGTGCGACCGCTAGGTCGTCGTCACCCACGAGGAACCGCCAAAACTCGTACTTCTTTCCAGCGACGTAGAACGCGAGCGCGAAAAACAAGGCACCGACGGCTGTGCCCAACAAACCTGCGTGAAACGGCACGTCCTCCACCGCCTCGTTAACGATGAAGCCCGCACCGGCGAAAAGCGCCAAGTACACGATCCCGCCAATCGCGGCTTCAATTCGCCACAACTTCTTAACGGCAGGGTCGAGGTGGGACCAATCGGCGATGTCCAGGTCTTGCATCCGTACTACTATTCTGCCCTTAGAGACTCGTGTGTTGCGCTCAAAGTGGCGCTTGCGGCGCGGGCGAGTGGAAATAGGAGTTGTCGTAGAACGCGACGCCGAGCGCGTTTGCGTACCGCTGGGCCCGATTGATGATCGGGCCCGAGCCGTAGTTCATCGGTTGTCCGGGCTGGAGCGCGGTCTGTTCGCGCTCCGTCACAAGCAGCGGAACCGCTGCGTGCTTCCAATGAAGCACGGTTCTATAGATGACGACTTGGCCGATCCCAAGTAGGTACTGTTCGCAATAGACCACGACGGCGTCGAGCTCGATCGTCGACCCACGGCGTGTGCGTTTGCCGAACCCCCTGCCTTCCCTTCGCACGTACGTCCTCGACTTGAGGTCGAAAACGACGTACTCCATCGAGAGTGCCGCCCACGCGCCCGACAGGAACAGCGCGGGCCCCAACCAGAGCCCGATGCTGAAGAGCGGGATCCACTCCCATGCGAGCCAGCCCCCCAGGCCGACGATCCCACCGCCCCCAAGGCAGGCCAGCACGAGTGCTTGGTACCAAACAGGCGGCGCAAAAACAAGACGTTTGTCCTCGCCCCAGAAACGACCGACCAGCGGTGTCTCTAGGCCGATCTTTCGCTGTGGCCGCAGGTTCGCCGCACCCTCAGGGTGCGAGCGATTCTCGTAGGGGTTCGGCACGCCTTTCGTAGCAGTATACAGAACCTGTTTCCTAGCAGAACTACCTGTATTGAATCGCGGTCGCATTTGTGCTGGGTCGATGTGGAACAAGAGACTCGGGTGAACGGGGAATGACGATCCAAGTCGAGTATCAGCATTTGTCAAGCCTTTACGAAAGTGCGGGCTCGCTGCCGCAATTGCCGAAGTCCCCGCTTCGGCTTTCCAAGATGCTCGACTCTACGGACTCAAACCCCGTCGAGATCGAACGCCTTATCCTTTCCGACCCGGCGCTCACTGCCGGCCTTCTCCGGTCGGCCTCTTCGGTCTACCACGCGCGGACGCGACCGGTGACCACTGTCCGCGAAGCGATCATGGTGCTCGGTTTCCGTTCACTGCGCTCGATGTCGATCGCGCTGTGGACGCAGTCGTTGATCGTCGAAGCGAGCCGCAGGTCGTTCTTCGACGCGGGCCGGTTCACTAAGAACGGCAGCTTCGTCGGCTATCTCAGCTCAACGCTTTATCGCGAACTCGGACAGGGCGGTTCGAACTGGACTGCTGAAGAGGTCTACGCCGGCGGCGTGCTCTGCAACATCAGTATGGGCCTGCTTGCTGTGCTGCATCCCGGAGCGTTTGACTGCGTCTACGTTTTAGCTCGAGACAACCACTGGACGCTCGAGAAGGCGTTCTACGCGCGCTACGAGCACGAGATCGCGGAGCTGGGCCCGCTTGCCGCGCATGCGCTCGGCCTACCGGAGCTGTTCCGTGCGATCGTTGAGCACATCCACTATCCTCAGAACGCGATGGACCTGTTCCATCCGCTCGCGTGTCTCAACTTCTCTCGCTCGGTTGCGGACGCTTCAGGCTTCGGGCTTCAGCGGTGGCCGGTCGAGTTTGTGGTCTCCGGTGCCGTCGCCGACGAGATCGCTGTCCCCGAGGAGCGGATCGCGGAGATCGTTGAGGAGACACGCCGTCACACGATCCTCAACTGCCCCGCCAGCGCCGCGTAAGCCCGGTTCCGTTTGTGCACCAGGCTGCGTCCGTGTCACACTCAGACACGCCGAATGGAACCGCCGCGCTGTCCTAAGTGCGACTCCGTGATGAAGCCTGGCACCGACGTGTGCCCCGGGTGTGGCGAGACCGTCGCAGCACAGTACAGCCCCGACGCGGTTCCCGGCGATTTCGGTGCGTACTATTGCTACCGGCACAAGCGTGCGGTCACCCGCCTGCGGTGCGGACGGTGCGGCCGCGCGATCTGCCCGGACTGCGCGCTGATCGGCCCCGCAGGGCCGCGGTGCCCCGACTGTGGGCGCCACAAGGTCCCCGTCAGCGCGCGCGCCGTGGCGCACGAGGCGAAGATGACATTCCGCGGCCTGTTGACCGGGCCGTTGCGCTACCTATGGATGGTCATACTGTTCGGACTGGTCATGACACTGATCAATACTTGCTCCGGGATGTTCGCACAACGAAGCGGGCCGGCCCCGGTGGACCAGCCCGACTTCGAACAGCCTGAGTGACGCGGCCCTAAGGAAGCGCCTTCTCGATGTCGTCGAGGTTGACCCCGAGCACCGCAGTTGCGATCGCCTGCACGCTCGCCTTAGGCCCCGTGAAGTGGAACGTGCGGTGCACGTGCGTGTACGAACCGCCTGGCTTGAGCGAGAGCGCCGGCGAGCTCGACTCGATCTCGTAGAACGGTCCCATCGCCGGCTTGGTGGCTGAGAACGGCCCATCGTTGTAGCTGTTCACGACGTCGCCCGCATACGGGTCGGTCTGCTTTGCCGCCCACTGCGAGTTGACGTAATCCGTGGTGCCCGCGGGCTTGTTGTACTGAACGATCGTCAGCAGGCTCCGCCCCGGGTCCCAACTGCCGAGGACGTCCTTCGCGCGCTGCGGCGGCAGCCCGATCTTCGTGCGCATCTCGCCGTCGCATCGGAACACGAGGTAGCCCTTCTTATCGACCAGCCGGTCCGCCGGAACCTTGCCGAAGTAATCGTCCTTTACGATCTTTCCGGTCGCGCCCGTGTCGTAAGGCACGACGACCCGCGTCGTCTTCGAGTGCTTGAACATGCTCAGGATCCAGATCGAGAGCAGGCCGTCTTTCTTTGTCCACTCGCCTGTGCCTGTGTTCTTAAGCGTGTTGCGCGATTCGTACGCGACGGACTTGACGCCCTCGGGCACGGCGACTCCGAGGTTCTTGCTGATCGCGTCTTCGCCCAAGAGAGCGACGGCGCGCTCGATCTCGAACGTGAACTCGGTCCCCGATGCGTTCTTTAGTGAGGACGACTTCTTGAACACCGCCTCATTCGCCGTCTGGCTCACGGTCTCGAACGGCTCGGAATCGATGACGGCGGGCGTCTGCCAATTGTCCCCGTTCTGCTCTTCGCCCTCGGCGAAGTAGATCGAGTACTGCCCACCCTCCGGGCCGAGCCAGATGCGGTCTTCGCCGCCGAAGGCTGTCATGCCCTTGGTGATCTCACCTTTGGCGACGACGTCGTAGTTGATGAAGCCGTTTCCGACGCCTGTTTCGACATCGAACGTGCTCGCCATCACTCTTCCCTGGAAGGCGGGGACGATCACGAGCCCTGGCCCCTTCCCGGTGCCGAGCTCGATTACGTCCTCGTGCTCCTTAAGGAAGGCGACGTCGCTGGAGTACGTCTTGGCCTTAGCCACGTTCGCACCGCTCGAAGTGTTGGTCGATGATCCCTGTGCCGGCGAGTCCTGTCCCGAACCGCCACCACACCCGACGAGAACGGCCGCGGCGGCCGTCGCAAATACTGGTCTGACACGCATGTTTCATGCCTCCGAATTCAAGTCGAGTATAGCGCGGGGCAACCCCTCCACCGGCACGCACGCCTGGGCCGAAGCACGACTTTATAGCCGGGGGAGGCTGGGAGGGGGCTTTTGCCTTGCTAACCTTTGGCGAGCGCGCCTTCTTTGAGTTCCGCGTGCCCGTTCTTCCCTTCCGCACCCTTCTTCATGTGGTCGATCATGTGCTTGTCGGGCATCTTGTACGGGATCAGCAGCGAGACGCCGTCCTGCATCGTGACGCCGAACCAGATGTCGGCCTCTTCCATCGTGACCGCGTTGTGCGTGATGAGGATGAACTGCGACCTGTCGCAGAACTCGCGCACGACGCCCACGAACCGCTCGACGTTGCGCCCGTCGAGCGGGGCGTCCACCTCGTCGAGGATCACGAGCGGGCTTGGCTTCACCTTCAAGAGCGCGAAAAGGAACGCGGTCGCGCTGAGCGCCCTCTCGCCGCCGCTGAGCAGCTCGAGCCGTTGCCGCTTTTTCCCAGGGACCGTAACTTCGATCTCTACTCCGCTGTCGAGCACGTTCTTCTCGTCGAGCAGGTTGATGTCGCCCTGCCCGCCGCCGAACATCTTCACGAACATTTCGGCGAAAGCTTCCTTGAGCTGTGCGAACGTCTGCTCGAACCGGTCCCTCGGCAGCCTGTCCCGCTCCGCGATGCTCTCCATGATCTCGGCCTTGCTCGCAAGGAGGTCCTGCGTCTGGTTGTTCAGTTCGTCGAACCGCTCCGTCAACCGCTCGAACGCCTCGACCGCGCCGAGGTTGACGTCGCCCATCTCCTTCAGCTCTTTGCGCAGTTGCGGGACGAGCTTCGCCGCGTCGTCGGGAACGCTCGTTTCTGGCGCAAGCTTGACGGCCTCTTCTTGCGAATAGCCGTACTCCTCAAGCAACCGCTGCACAGAGTTGGTGCGCTTCGAGTCGATCCTCGTGCGCTGGATCTCCGCGTTGTGCGCGGTGTCCGACATCGCGCGTGCGTTCTTCTGCGACTCTTTCGCCTCAGTTGTGAGTGCGATGTTCCTCTCGATCAGTTCGCGCTTCTTGGTGGTCAGTGCGTCGAGCTCTTCGTGCAGTCTCTTGACGCGGTCTTCCGTCGACTGCTTTTCGAGGGTCGACCTCTGGATCACGTCCGCGTAGCGCTCGCGCTCAGGGCCGAGGTTCTCGGCCTTGTGCGTTCGCTGCTGCTCGGTCTGGGTGAAGCTTGAATACCTTCTTTCTGCCTCGATGCGGCGGCTTGCTGCCTGTAGGGCGCGGGCCTCCGCCTCGCGCAAGCGCCCGCCCGCCTGGTCCGCGTCTGCCGACCGCGCCGCAAGCTGTTTGAGCAGCATGTCCCGCCGCTCCTCTGCGGCGCGCTCGTCGACCTCGGCGAGCTCTTGCCGCTCTGCGTTCTTCAGCGCCTCGATCTCGCCGTGCAGCTTCTCCTTTGCGCGTTCGGTCGCCTGGAGCTCGTGTTGCAGGTTGAGCATCCACACGCGCGCCTCTTCGTGCTCCGTGCCGTGCTTCTTAAGTTGTTCGTGCGCCGTCTCGAGCCGTGCTGAGACCTCTGCGTGCAGCTTTGCGCGTACCGCGAGGATCGCCTCCGCCTCTTTGACCTCGGCCTCGAGCTCTTCGGCCATTTTGATGACGTCGGCAAGCTCCGAGCGCCGCTGGACGATTCCGGTCGCGGACTCGAACCGCCCGCCCGTCACCGCTCCGCTCGAGTGCACGACCTCGCCCTCGAGCGTCACGAGCCGTTTCCAGCCCGTGGACTTTGCAAGCCGCAGGCTCGTATCGAGGTCCTCGACGATCACCACGAGCGCGAGCAGCGAGTCGATCACCGGCCGGTTCTTGTCGTCGCACTCGACGAGGTCGTTCGCAAACCCGAGTACGCCCTCTTCGTTCAAAAGCTTTGTGACTGACGCGGGCCGCACTGGCACGTTGACCAAGTTGACCGGCTGGAACGTCGCGCGACCGAGCCTGTTCGACTTGAGGTACTCGATCGCGGTCTTCGCGAGCGACTCGTCCTTGACGATCAGGTCGTTGGTGGAAGAACCGAGCGCGGTGTCGATCGCGACGGCGAACTCCGCGTCCACCTTGACGGCCTCGCCGACCGGCGTGTAAGTCCCCTTCAGTTCACCGCTCTCGACGGCGTCGAGCACCGCCTTCGCGCCCTGTGCGAGCCCTTCGTGCGCCTCTATCGTGTCCTGGATGCCGCGCCTACGGCCATCGAGCACCGCGATCTGGCTCAGGAGCTTGCGGACCTCAGCCGCGTGCTCCTCTTCCTCCTTTCTCAGCCTTGAAAGCTCTTGTTCGGCGGTCGAGCTTGCGGCCCGCGCGCCCTGTACGACCTCGTCGAGCTTCTTGAAGTTCGCCTCGGCGTCATCGATCGCGTCCTGCAGGTCGGGGACCGCGCCGTCGATTCCCTTGATCTCTTCCGTGACGGCGTGCACGCGCTCCTCGCGGTGCGACAGCTCGACCTCGATGCGTTGGTTCCTGCTTGCAAGTTCGCGCGCCTCGAGCAGCGACGCCTCCGCGACGCGCAGCTCGTGCGTCAGCTTTCGTGCGTCGTCGTCCGCGCCGGAGAGCTCCGTGCGAAGGAGGGCGAGCGCGTCGGCCTCCGCCTTCTCGTCCGCCTTTGCCTTCTCAAGGTCGTCTTCGGCGAGTTGGACGCGCTCTTGACCTGCCGAAGCCTCGTCCGTGAGCGTCGTCTCGAGGACGTCGAGGCTCTCAAGCTTGCTGATCGCGACCTGCAGCGCGGCGCTCGCGTGCTCGTAGGCGGTCTGCGCCTCATAGTGCGCGTGCCGCTGCTGTTCGATCTTCTCGTCTGTCTTGGAAATTTCGTCGGTGACGCCGCTCGCCTCTTTCTCGAGCCGGTCGGCCTTGGTCGTCTCCTCTTCGGCGATGCGCACGGCGTTGCGCAGCTTTTCGTCCAGGTCGTCGAGCTTTGCGACCGCGTCCGCTACTTCTAGGATCAAGAGCCCGCTCTCCATTTCTCGGAGCGAGGTCCGGACCTGCTTGTAGTTGCGCGCTGCCTCCGCTTCCCTTTCGAGCGGTCTTCGCTGCGACTCGATCTCTCTGAGGATGTCGTTCACGCGCGCTAGGTGCTCGTCCGCCGCTTCGAGCCGTCGCAGGGCTTCGACCCGACGGTTCCGGTAGCGCATCACGCCTGCCGCCTCGTCGATCCAGTCGCGGCGCTGTTGCGGGGATGCGGCAAGGGCCTGGTCGATCTCCGACTGGCCGACGATCGCATACCCGGCGCGTCCCATTCCCGAGTCCGCGAGCAGGTCGTTGACGTCTCGCAGTCGGCAGGTGCGACCGTTGATCTTGTAGTCGCTCTCTCCGCCCCTGTCCAGCTTCCGGGTCACGGCGACCTCGGGCGTGTCGATCGGCAGCGAGCCGTCCTCGTTGTCGAAGATCAGAGTGACCTCGCAGTACCCGAGCTTGCGGCGGTTCGCGGAGCCGGCGAAGATGACGTCCTGGCTGGTCTTGGCGCGGATGTGGCTCGCCTTGGTCTCGCCCAGGCCCCAGAGGATCGCGTCGACGATGTTGGACTTGCCGCAGCCGTTGGGCCCGACGACGGCCGTTAGGTCGGCGTCGATGTTGACCTCGGTCTTGTCGGCGAAGGTCTTGAACCCGAAGATCTGGACTTTCTTCAGCCTCATTTGTTCAAGCGCCCTCCGTCATGGTCCAAATCACAAAGCAGCATTCCAGTTCAATCTAGCGACGAGCCAGCGGGCCGGTTCGGACGCGCGAGTTCGAACACATTTCCATCGGCCAGGTCGAGGTACGCCTTTCCGCCCAGGCGCGCGATCGGCTCGAACCTGCCAGTCAGGGCGCCGTGCTCGTCGATCAGGCTCGGATCGACGTGCGCCACCAAGACCTCACCGACGACGTACGCCGAAGCGCTCGGGCCATCGCCGTGCCTGAGCGCTTGGAACAACCGGCACTCGAACTGTACCGGACTTTCCGCGACCCTGGGGGGCTTCACGACCTGGCTTTTCAACATCGTAAACCCCGATGCGTCCCATTCGTCCTCTCCTTCCGGATACGGGTAGCTTGCAGCGTTCATCCCCTCGGACATCTGCCTCGTCACGAGGTTGACCACGAACTCGGACGTTTTTTCGACGTTCTTTAAGGAGTCCTTGGGTTGGCCGTCCATGTTCAACACCGGGCAGAACATGAGGCTGGGGGGCCTGATTCCGCCGACCATGAAGTAGCTAAACGGCGCCAGGTTCGGGATCCCTTTTTCGCTGAGCGTGCTGACGAACCCGATCGGCCGCGGCACGACGAGCCCGGAAAGGATGTCGTACCTCTGGCTCGGTTTCAGCTCACTGAGCGTGAAAGTGCGGTGCTGCCGGGCCATTGCCCATTATGCGCCTCACCCCAACTGCCGGTGGAAGAACTTGGTCACCTGCTGCCAGGAGTCCTCCGCCGCGGCCTGGTCGTAGACTTCGGGCCGGTCGTTATTGAAGAACGCGTGGTGCGCGCCCTCGTAGGTGTGGAACTTGTGGACCTTCCCCGCTTCGGCCAGCTCGAGGTCGTGCAGCGAGACCATCGCGGCGTACACGTACTCGTCGCGCTCGGCGAAGAACCCGAGCAGCGGGCAGTGCAGGTTCTTGATGTTCGGATGGACGTTCGGGTGGATGCCGTAGTAGTCCACGCAGGCGGCGATCCTGTCGTCGATGCATGCGGCGTAGAGCGCGAGCTGGCCGCCCATGCAGAACCCGACCACCGCGGCCTTGTCGCCGGTGGTGGCGGTGTTCGCGAGCAGCGCGTCGATCGCACCGTGGATCACCTTGGCGGCGTCGTCGATCTCGAGCGCCATCATGAGCGATCCGGCTTCGTCCGGCTCGGTGGTGGCCTTGCCGTGGTAGAAGTCCGGTGCGAGAGCAGTGAAGCCCTCTGCGGCGAACCTGTCGCAAACGTCCTTGATGTGGCCCACGAGGCCCCAATACTCCTGGATGACGATCACGCCCGGGCCCATGCCGTTCTTGCTCGGGCTGAGGTAGCCGCTGTAGGGCTTGCCGTTTCCGCTGAACTCGATCATCGATCCAGACATATGCGCGAGTTTGCCCTATCTGCGTGCTGCAGGTTTGAGAACTGTAGAATTCCCGTCTAAACGGGAACTCTGGTCTATCTGTGACCTGGTGGTAATCGCTAGAACTTGTTGTGCTGCCGCCCTTCCTCTCTTGCTATGGGTTAACTATACCCGCAGATGTCGGTTTTGTCAAGTTTTTAGGCGGAAAGGCCCCGGTTCTAGGTTCGTTTGGTCAATAGGACCTTGTGAAGGTCTTGGGCCGGGGATTGCGATGGTAGCGGCTCGCGAGGACGCTCGCCCTCCCGGGATTGCTCCAGCGTGCCTGTCAGAATCTGGGGGTGCGGGCGTTCCTTGCGATCCAGGTTCCGGACTCGGTGAAGGCGGGACTGCAGGCGGTGCAGGGCCAGATCGAGAAGGGCGCGCCGGGGTTCTACCGGTGGACCGGCCCCGAGCAGATGCACCTGACCCTCTACTTTCTGGGGGAGATGGAGGGGGAGGGAGCAAGAGCAGGAGCAGGACTAGGAGCAGTAAAAGCGGCGGTGGAGGCGCTCAAGGTCGAAAAGTTCGAGCTGAGCGTCGGCGGGCTGATGCTGCTGCCCGAGCCGAACGTTCCGCGGGTCGTGGCGGCCAAGGTCGGCGGTGACGCCGCACAGTTAAGGAGGTTCCAGCAGCGGCTGTCCGACACTGTCTTCAATCTCGCGGCGTTCAAGGAGACGCGCGGGTTTTCGCCGCACATCACGATCGGGCGGCTGAAGCAAGGAATGCCGGGGAACGCGAAGACGTTGAAGAGGACGCTCGCGGAGGTTGCGCTTGAGGACTCGCCGCGGTTCGTCGTTGGAGAGTTTGAGCTGGTCAGCAGCGTTCTCGGCAAACAGGGGCCGACTTATGAGACCGTGCATCGCTTTGCTCTTTCTTAGTGTGGTCGCCGGGTGCGGCTCGCCATCCGCGGCTCGCGAGGTTGCTCGCCCTCCCGTTTATCCGTGGATCGGTACCTCGTGGGCGACCGACATCGTGATCGATGGGCCGAAAGAAGACCAGGACGCGGTGCGGTCGTTCATTTACTATCTGAAGCAGATCGTCGGAGAGGGGCGCTTGGGGCCGTTCGGGGACACGAACGAGAAGTACAAGGGGCGGGTGTTCTGGGACGCGGACGTGTGGGTGTTCCCTGCCCTTGCGTTGGTTGATCCTGATGGGGCGAAGGCGATCCCAGCTTTTCGAGTTCGTTCTGCCGCCGCAGCACAGCTTGCCTATCTGAAACTGCACCCCGAGTCGTATCCACACCTGGACGAGAAGAACTGGAAGCTGAATCCACGACTTCCCCTTCGATATCCGTGGGAGTCGGACCAGTCCGGAAACGATGCGACTGAAGGGCCGACAAAGAAGGAGGAGCACGTCAGCGGAGGCGTTGCATGGGGGCTCGCGCTCGCCAACGATCTTGATCTTGTCGACGGGCAGCGCGCATTCGAAGTCGGCGCAGCAATCGGCTACTACTACCAAAAGCGAGCAGTCGTGAACTCTCGGCACGCAATGGAGATCCGAAACGTTACGAGCGTCGACGAGTGGTTCGAAGGAGACAACTGCCTTTACACCAACGCGATCGCGCAATGGGCCGGTGACTGGTATCTGACCCAGGGATATGAGTACCACTTCCCGCGCAACGCGAAGGGCGAGCTGGTCGCGTACGACGGCGACCCGGAGCGCGCGTACCAGCAGGCCGCCGCACCGTTAATACTATGGCCGCTCGAAAGAGAAGACCTTGTCGATGATCCGATCGCGTTCCTCGAGCGGTTCGAGGGCAAGGAGGCGCCGGGCGGGCCCGCGATGTCGCTGAGCGTTTACGCTCTCATCCGCGCGCGCTACGGCGACGCCGACCGCGCGCACAAGACGTGGCGGGAGAGCTGGAAGAAGTACACCGACGGCAACCCGATGCTTCTGTTCAGCGAAAGGCCGGGGCGCAAGGACCTGACTTACTTTAATACTGGCGCGGCGGGGTGCCTGAACGCGGTGATCTACGGTTTCATCGGCGCGCGAATCGTCGACGACGCATCGAAGGACGATGCGAAGATCGCGCTGAAGAACGGGAGATGGCTGGTGTTCCGTCCCAACCTTCCAAGCGCGTGGAAGAAGGTGACGTTTAAGGGGATGCAGGTGCTCGGGAAGAGCTACACGGTGGTGTGCGAGGGGCGGCGGGCGACGGTGCGAGGGGGCAATGATAAATGATGAGTGATAAATGATGAATGGGGACCGATGATCCTGACAAAAAAAATGGCTGCCGGGCAATGTTCGGCAGCCATGTCCAATTGCAATGAAGCGTTTTTTAGCAGTAGATGTCAAATTCGCCGGTGGCCGCCCATGTCGTCGTGGCGGCCGTCCGGTTCTGGGATTGTTCAGGAGAGGATGGGACAGAGTGATGGATGAAGTCGCTCTGAGGGACGGGGCGTTTCGAGACCACGCTGGTGTAGCGGCGGGCGAGCTCTCTTGCGTGCTCGCAGTATGCCGATTTCAGGTGCGTCGCGTTGACCATGTCCTTGCCGGCTAGTGCGGCAAGAACGCGGCCCAAGGGTCGGTGTGGGATGGAGGTCTGGTAGTTGTGAGGGGGCGTTCGGGTTGGTTCGGGCTCTTGGTGGCCCCCTCCTAACCTCCCCCGACCAGTTACGCTTCGGCGGTTGAAGGCGCGCAATGTCGGGGGAGGGATCGACCGGCGTCGAGCGTCACAACTGCTATCCGAACACACCGGACACATAGTCGCGCGTCGCCGCGCGCTGCGGTGCGGAGAACATCTCTCGCGAGGGGAGCATCTCGATCAGCTCTCCGTACATGAAGAACGCTGTGTTGTCGCTGACGCGCTCGGCTTGCTGCAGGTTGTGGGTCACGATGACGACGGTCTTGGACTTTGCGAGTTCAAGGATGAGGTCCTCGATCTTCGCAGTGCTGATGGGGTCGAGCGCGGAGCAGGGCTCGTCCATAAGAATCACATCGGGCTCGACCGCGAGCATTCGAGCGATGCACAGGCGCTGTTGCTGCCCGCCGGAGAGGTCGTAGCCCGTCTTGGTACGTAGGACGTCCTTGACCTCGTCCCACAGCGCGGCGTGGAGGAGCGCCTTCTCGACGGCCTCATCGAGGGCAGAACCGCGC
>JANWJY010000116.1 GCA_025451715.1 Fimbriimonadaceae bacterium
CACGACGCCGTCGAGCACGTCGCCGCGCTCAAGGCCAAGCGCGTGTTCCCGGTCCGGGTCGGGCGGTGGCAGTACGTGGCCGCGTCCGCCGTCGCGCTCGCTTCGCTCGTGTTCCTGCTCGGCAACACTTGGTACAACTTCAACACCGAAGCGAGGAAGGCTAAGGAAGAGCTCGAGAAGATCGCCGCGCAGATCGAGCGAGTCGCCAAGCCGATCCTCGACAACAAGGACGCGACGGAAGAGGAGAAGGCATTTGCGAACGAGCTCGACGCGTTCGCACGACGTCTCGACAAGGGCCGCATCAACAAAGAGGACGCGATCAAGCGCGCGAACGAACTCGCTAAGCAGGCGCAAAAGCTCAGCAAGAAGCGCACCGACCAAGCGTTTCAGAAGATGCAGACCGCTCGCGAACAAATGACGCGCTCGCAACTCGCCGAAAAGGGGCTCGACAAGAGCCAGCTCGACAAGCTCAACTTGGACCAGAAGCAGAAGCAGCTCCTCGACCAGCTCCAGAAGGAGCTGGGCATCGATCCCAAGCAGGGCGAGGAGAAGTTCGGCCAAGAGCAGATGGACCAGCTCGGGCTACAGCAGATGGACGCCTCGATGCTTAACCTGACCGATGAGCAGCGCGACAAGATCCGCGAGATGATCCAGAAGGAACTCAACGACATCGACAAGAAGCTCGCGGACGCGAGAGGGCTGACTGCTGAGGAAATGGAGTCACTGCTCGAATCGAAGAAGAACCTCGAAGAGATGCAGGAACAGCTCGAGATCAGCGAGGAGGCGCGCAAGGCCCTCGAGGAGTTCATGAACTCACCAGAGTTCAAGGACATCATGAAGGCGGTCAAGAAAATGCGGGAGGCGGCCAAGCAGGTCTCCGACGGCCAACCGCTCACCGACGAACAGATCGAGGACCTAGAACAGTTGATCGAGGACCTCGACAAGAAGCTAGAGGACTCCAAGTACCGCGAAATGGTCATCGAGCAGATGAAGGACGCGCTCGAAATGCTCAAGGCCGGGCACGCTACATGTGAGGCAGGTGGTACGTGACTGAGTAGCTTTGGCTTGGGCAGTATGCTCAAGGTCAATCCAAGCTTCGGTTCCGGCGGGCGCAGCAAGGACGACAACTTCCTCGGCTATGGCGGGATCAACAAGTCCGATCAAGAGCAGAAGGGCGAGGGCCAGACCAACCTCCTCGGCATCAAGGGCCAGCGACAGGCCGGCGGCGAAGAGTGGTTCGTCGAAGTCAAGGCGCCGAGCGCGATGGGCGACAAAACGTCGGTCCCGTATGCGCGCGTGCTTCCGAAGTATCGGGAAGCCGCAGAAAAGTCGATCGACAGGAAGGAGATCCCCAAGGAGCACGAAAAGAGAGTGCGCGAATACTTCGAGAGCCTGACCGGAGGCAAAAAGTGAACGGCGAAGAGGCCGCAAAGTACTTTCGAGACACGATCCAGAGGATTAGGGGCGAGATCGCAAAGGTCATCGTCGGACAGGACGAGGTCGTCGAGGGCGTGCTCGTTTGCCTCGCCGCGAGCGGCCACGCGCTGCTCGAAGGCATGCCCGGGCTCGGCAAGACTCTGCTCGTGCGGACCTTGTCACAGGTCGTCGACCTTCCGTTCTCGCGCATCCAGTTCACGCCCGACATGATGCCCGCCGACGTGACGGGCACCAACGTGCTCTCGACGGACGACGCGGGCGGTCGGAGGTTCGAGTTCCGCAAGGGCCCGATCTTCACCAACCTGCTGCTCGCAGACGAGATCAACCGCGCGACCCCCAAGACGCAGTCCGCACTGCTCGAGGCGATGCAGGAGCGATCGGTCACGGTCGGCGGCCACAAGCACGTCTTGTCCGAGCCGTTCCTCGTGATGGCGACGCAGAACCCCGTCGAACAAGAGGGAACGTACCCGCTGCCGGAGGCGCAGCTCGACCGCTTCTTCTACAAGCTCGTCGTTCCGTACCCCACTCGCGACGAGCTTTCGCGCATCGTTACGACGACCACGGGCTCGCACGCCGCGACAGCTTCGAACGTCTCGACCGGCGAGGACGTGCTCAAGATCCGCGACATCGTGCGCGAGGTGCCGGTCGCGGAAAACGTGCTGCAGTACGGGCTCTCGATCGTCGTCGGCACGCACCCCGAGGGCGAGGGCGCGACGCCATCGGCGCAGAAGTACTGCCGCTTTGGGGCCTCTCCTCGCGGCGCGCAGGCGCTCGTCACGGCAGGCAAGATCTACGCGCTGCTCGACGGCCGTTACAACGTGTCGAAGGAGGACCTGAAGAAGGCTGCGAAGCCCGCGCTGCGCCACCGCATCATCCTCAACTTCGAGGCGGAGGCGGACGGAGTCACCCCCGACCAGGTGGTCGCCGACGTCGTCGCGCACGTCGAATCCGGCGACAGGGATCCGATAGGAGTCTGACAAGTGCAGGCGGCGAATCGACCGAGCCGTCTCGTATTGTATGGTCTGCCCGCCATTCCCGTTGTCGCGTTCGTTGCGTATGCCTTATTCAGGTTTCAACTTCCAGACACCGATGGCTTTCACCTGCTTGCTACGTTGCCGCTGCTTGTTCTTGGCATGACTTGGTTCTTCTTGATCGCGGTCCCAAGTATCCGGAAGGTCTGGCTACTGCTGCCTCCAGTGTTTCTCATTGGGATTGTACTGATCGAGATGCAAATGCTCCCAGAGTCACTGCGTGATGTCCCACGCCAGGTCTTAGGTGGGGCTTTGTTCATTGCTATCACCTTTGTCATCTTCTGTGGAGGTGACTTGCGCGATCGACGAAAGCGCAATCGTCAGTCCAGCGGGACAGAGGAGCCCGAATGAGCCGGTTGGTGCTGACCCCCGGCGAGTTCCGCATCCTCGAAGGACTGCGCCTCAACCCCCGCAAGTCGTTCACCGGACGAGTGCGCGGCGAACGCCTGACGAAGAGGAAGGGCATCAGCATCGACTTCGACGACTACCGCGAGTACTCAGAGGGCGACGACCTTCGGCACCTCGACTGGAACGTGCTCGCGCGGCTCGAGCATCCCGTCGTCAAGACGTACCGCGATGAGGAGGACCTCGCAGTGCACCTGCTCGTCGACGCGAGCTCCTCGATGTCGTTCGGCGAGCCCACGAAGCTCGACTACGCAAAGCGGCTGGCGTGCGCGTTCGGGTACGTCGCGCTGTGCGGCGGCGATGCCGTGTACCCGCGCGCGATCGGCGTCAGGCAACAGCCTGGCTCTGCGCTCCGGGGCCGTGCTTCCTACCCGCGGCTCGCGCGATGGACCACCGAGCTTCTTCCGATCGGTACACAGACGCTTGCGAACGAAATGCGCGCGTTCGCGAAGACCGGCGCGCGCCCAGGGCTCGCGGTCGTCATCACCGACGCGATGGACCCCGAGGTCGCGAGCGGAGTCAGGATCCTCGCGGGACGCGGGCACGAGGTTTGTGTCGTCCAAACTCTCAGCGACTTAGAGCTCCGCCCCGACCTCGAGGGCGACCTCCGGCTGCTCGACGTCGAGAACGAGGGCGCCGTCGAGATCACCGCGAACAGCATCACACTGCGCGCATACGCCGACTCTCTTGCTAAGCACAATCAAGCCCTCGCAGAAGAGTGCCGTCGCATGGGCGGACGCCACACTCTCGTCGAGGTCGGCACGCCGCTCGACAAGGTCGTGAAGAACGTGCTCAAGAAGGAGGGCTGGGTCGCGGCATGAACCTGCAAAGCGCCGCGGCGCTCCTCTGGCTGCTCCCGCTCGGCGGGATCATCATCGCGCTGTACCTCCTGCGGATGCGGCGCAAGGACGTGCACGTTCCAGCGACCTTCCTCTGGCCGGAGCGCACCGACGAGGTCCGAGCGAACGCGCTCTTCCAAAAACTGCGCTTCTCCTGGCTGCTCGTGCTGCAGCTCCTCGCACTCACGCTCTTTGTTTTCGCCCTCGCCAGACCGCAAACGCTTCAGAAGGGGCTTGCCGGCACCACCACTGTAGTCGTGCTCGACGCGAGCGCGTCGATGGGCGCGACCGACGTCAAGCCGACCCGGTTTGACGAGGCGGTGAAGATCGTCGAGGGGATGGTCGCGAGCGCGAACCCCGGTGACCAGATCATGCTCATCGAGGCCGGTCCGTTCCCGCGCGTCGTGTTCCCGCTCAGCGCGGACCCGGCCGCGCAGAAGCGCGCACTGCAGTCGGTCCGCCGCGCAGACGCGCCGAGCGACATCGAGGAGGCGCTGCGCCTCGCCACCGCGAGGGTGGGGAAGATCGCGGGGGCGAAGATCGTGCTCCTGAGCGACGGAGTGTTCGAAGAGGTCGAGAACTTCTCTGCGGGCCAGGCGTCGCTCGTGTACAACAGGATCGGGCAGGGCCGCAACAACGTCGCGATCGAGGCGCTCGGCAGCACAGCTGGGCCCGAGGGCCGAATCGTGTACTGCGGCGTCAAGAACCACGCGCTCGACGAGCAGAAGGTCGACGTCACGGTCTACGCCGACGGGAAGGTCGTCAACTCGGAGACCGCCACCATCGGCAGTAACAAGACTTGGGGCCAGACTTTCCCCGCTCCGCCGGGCGTCAAGGTCGTCGAAGCGAGGATCGAGGTCGACGACATCCTCGACGCCGATGATTACGCCGTCGCTGTAGTCGATCCCGGCTCGTCGTTGCGCGTGCTGCTTGTCACGCCCGGCGACATCTTCCTCGAGCGCGCTCTCGCGCTCGACCCGCGCGTCACGCTGGACAAGGCGCCCAAGGTCCCCGAGGGCGAGCAGGCGGGCACCGCGGGCCCGGGCACATACGACATCGTCGTGTTCGCGGGCGTGAAGGAGTCGCCCGTGAAGGCGAGGGGAATCCTCACGCTCGGCATGGCCGGGCCGAGCTCAAACGTCACGACGAGCGGACGGTCGAACAGCTTTACGTTCCTGCGCGCGGAGGAGCACGACATCATGCGCGGCGTCGACCTGCGCAACGTCTACATGGAGAACGTCGAGAAGGTCGCGCCGAAAGCGGCCGGACGCGTCGTCGCAGAGGGCCAGTCGGGGCCGCTGATCGTCGTCTCGGAGACCGACAAGCGACAAGTGTACGTCGGGTTCTCCCCGCTCGACTCCGACTTTCCGCTCACCGTCGGCTTTCCGATCTTCGTCGCCAACGCGCTCGACTTTCTTGCCGGGAGCACGGTCAGCGACTCGTTCGCGATCCTCGCCGGCCAACAGTTCCAGCTCCCGGCGAAGACGGACGAGAAGGCGACGCTGAAACGCCCCGACAAGTCGAGCGTGGAGATCGAGCCGCTGCAGGGCCGCTACATCGTGCGCGGGGTCGACCAGGTCGGCACTTACTCGCTCTCAGCCGGAGACAGGACAGTAACCGTTTACGCGAACATGAGAGACGACAAGGAGTCGAGCGTGAACGCGCAAGAGTTCGTCAGCATCAAGAAGAAGGAGTTCAAGGCCGTCAGCGACCTACGCCGCTACGCCGACTTCTGGAAGCCGCTCGCGCTGCTCGCGCTGATCGTGCTCGCCATCGAGTGGTGGATGTACGCGAGGAGGTCATGAGGTTCACCGACCCGCTGTGGGCGCTCCTGTTCCTTCCGCTCATCGCGGGGCTCGTCTATAGCTGGCGAATGTTCCACGGGATCGCAAGGGTGCGCAAACGCATCGCGTTCGCTGTCCGGTTCGTGATGACTGCGTGCGTCGTGCTCGCTCTCATGGGGCCGCAATCGTACCGGGAGAACGAGGGCACCGCCGTCATCTTCCTCATCGACCGCAGCGACAGCGTCGCCGAGGCCGACCGCGCAGCCGCGATCGAGTTCGTCGACAGGGCTCTCAAGACGCTTGGGCCGAACGACGTCGCCGGAGTGATCGTGTTCGGCGCGGAGCCCGTCGTCGAGTCCGCCGCAGGCGGTAAGCGGCCGCTCAACATGCTGATGTCGGTCGTCGACTCCTCCGCTTCCGACATCGCCGCCGCCGTGCGCCTTGCCGCTGCGTCGTTCCCAGAGGGTAAGTCCCGCCGCATCGTCGTCGTCTCCGACGGAAACGAGACCCGCGGCGACGCCGCGCGCGCGGCCGAGGCCGCCGCGGTCGAAGAGGTCGAAGTCGACTACGTCGCGCTCGGATCGGTCCAGCGGCGGGTCGAGGCCAGCGTCCTGGAGATGCAAGCGCCGAGCGAGCGACGAGCGGACCAGCCGTTCGAGCTCCGCGTGCTCGTCGAGTCTAGCACCGAGCAGCAAGGCCGGCTCATCATCGAGCGCAACGGCGTGGCGGTCAGTCAGACCGACGTGCAGCTCCCCGCAGGAAAGTCGTGGGTCGCCGTCGACCAAAAGCTGCTCGAACCTGGGTTTTATCGCTACCGAGCCGTGCTCGAAACGCCCGACGACACCGACCGGCGCAACAACGTCGGCGGGGCGTTCGTCAACGTCGAGGGCATGCCCAAGATCCTGCTCCTGCAGGAGGACCCCAGCAAGACAGAGCTCGCCGAGGCGCTGCAGAAACAGGGGATCAACGTCGACCTCTTCGGCCCTGAGGGGATCCCCGTGCGCGCAGAGGAGATCCAGCCCTATGACGCGATATTCCTCAACGACATCAACGCGGTCTCGTTCTCGAACCAACAGATGGAGCTGATCGAGTCCGCGGTCAACGACACGGGGATCGGGCTCGCGATGATCGGCGGCGAAGAGAGCTTTCTTCCCGGGGGCTGGTACGGCACCAAGGTCGCCGACGCCCTGCCGGTCGACCTCAACATCCGCCAGCGAAAGAGCTTCCCCAGCACGACTGTGCTCATCGTCGTGGACACATCGGGCTCGATGAGCATGGTCGAGGACGGCTATCCGAAGTATCAACTCGCGATCCAGGCGGCCGAACGGACCGCTGAGCTGCTCTCGCCACAGGACCGGATCGGAGTTGCGGGAAGCACCGACGACATCGAGTACGTCGCGCCGATAGCCAAGCTGACCAACAAGGCCGGGGTCATCAGCAACATCCGCAAGCTCCGGCCCGGAGGCGGCGGCGTGTATGCCCAGCCCTCGATGCAGTTCGCGGACAAGGCGCTGCGAGCCGAGGACACCAAGGTCCGGCACCTCATCTTCCTAGCCGACGGCGCCGACACCGACACGTACGGAAACTCGATCGGCATCGTGAGCGCGATGCGTCGCGACAAGATCACGACGACGGTCGTCGCGATCGGCGACGGCAAGGACATTCCGTTCCTCAAGCAGCTCGCCACGGCCGGTGGCGGGCAGTTCCACCTCGCCGACAAAGCGAGCAAGCTCCCCCAAATCTTCACTCAGGACGTCGCGACGATGTCGCGCTCTGCGATCGAGGAGGGCGCGTTCTACCCCGAGCCCGCGGTCGGCGAAGAGATCCTCAGCGGTATCGACCCCGAGTCGTACCCGCCGCTCTACGCGTACTGCCTTGCTGACCTTCGGCCGCTTGCGCGGCTCGGGATGCGCTCACCGAAAGAGGACCCGATCCTCGCGACCTGGCAGTACGGCCTCGGCACCTCGCTCGCCTTCACAAGCGACGCGAAGTCGCAGTGGGCGAGGCAGTGGGTGCCCTGGTCCGGGTTCGCGCAGTTCTGGTCGCAGGCCGCGCGCGCGGTCTCTCGCCGCGCGACGCGAAACGACTACCAGGTCGAGGTCAAGCCGGTCGGCGGCTTCGGCGAGATCACGGTGCACGCCTACGACCGGCTCGGAAACCCGATCGTCAACAACGACACCAACGTTCGCGTCAGCACTCCCACCGGGCAGAGCCGCGACGTCAAGCTCACGCAGGAGGCGCCGGGCGTCTTCAAGGGACGGTTCTCCGCAGAGGAGCTCGGCAGTTACATCGTCACGGTGGCAGAGGAGGGCGCAAGCGGCGACACTCGCGTGTCGTCGAGCGGGTTCTCGATCCCGTATCCGCCCGAGTACCAGTACCAGGCCTCAAACACGCCGCTGCTCGAAGGGATGGCGGGCGTCAGTGGCGGCCAGGCCCTGGTCAATCCGGTCGATGCGCTGCGCCCGGTTTCCCGTCCTGGCTTTTCGATCACCGACCTGTGGCTCGCGTTCCTCACAGTCGCAGCGCTGTTGCTGCCGCTCGACATCGGTGTGCGACGGCTCGCGCTGCCGCTCAGCGAGATGTGGGCGAAGGCGATGGCGTTCTTCCAGCGCCGTCGCGAGCGAGCGCAGGAGTCCTCCGGGGCGGTGGAACGGATCGAAAGGCTCCGGACCGCCAAGCATGCCGTGGTGCACGAGCAGTCCGGCGACGCTGCGTCGGCCCGCGTGGTCATCCAGAGCGAGCGCAAGTCCCCTGAGCGCACCGCGCCCCCCGCGGCGACCGGGGCGACGGCCTCTCAGCTCCTTGCCGCAAAGCGGAAGCGGCGGG
>JANWJY010000117.1 GCA_025451715.1 Fimbriimonadaceae bacterium
AGGTCCGAACCAGTCGTCGTGCCAAAAGACGTGGATCCGCACGTGTTCGCGCTCAACAGATACTTGCGAGCGACGCCATTCATCCCGAAGGACGCGGAGCTCATGAGCTGTGTGATAGAGAGCGGCACTGCAACGCTTGACTTCAACTCGGCTTTTTACACATCATACGGCACAGAAGACGAAAGCACGGTGATAAACGGAATCCTCACCGTGATGGGACAGTTCAAGGAAGTCTCGTACGTCCGAATCATCGTCGACGGTAAGCCGATCGACACTCTCGGCAACCTTGAACTTACTGATCCTCTGCCGGTGACGCGGACTCCTGGACTTGAGAGCGACGGATCCTCTCAATCGACTGCCAAGTCTTGACGAGAACGAACGCCACGAACGCACCGAGCGCCCAGCCGAACAGCACCTGGTACGGATAGTGGACCCCCACGAACACGCGCGAATAGCCGGTTAGCAGCGCTACCGCCAGCCAGACGTACCCTGCCGGCCTGTTGTAGAACAGGAACACGACTGCGATGCTCATCATCGTCGCAGAGTGCGCGGACGCTGAGCCATAGCTTGTCAGCCTGTTGACCCGGACAATGGCGTCTGCTAGCTCCGCACTTGGTCGAGGGAACTGGAGCCCGTACTTCACCCACTCGCACGCGGCGTTAGCGAACGGCCAAGCGACCATGGCGAGGATCGCGGGCGTACGGGTCCCCTTCTTCCAGAGTAAGAAAACGAACACGGCCAGCAAGCCAATCTGGACGGGTAGCCACTTATTCCCCTCGCTGAAGAAGACCATGACGGGCTCGAGCCAGTCCGGGCCGCGGTTGATCGCCCGAAAGAGCGTGAGGTCGAGCTCGCGCACGGCCCATTGTACCGGTGCCGAGTGAGTGTCAGAATGGGGGTGATGTCCGATCACGTACGCGCGGCTGTGAACGGCGCCCTCGCAGGATGGACCCTGGGCGCGCAGTGCCGAGGTCGTTCGGGGTTTCGGAAGCTCAACTTCTACGACCCGATCCCGCCGCGGATGCCCGCTTCTCACGTGTTGGAGGCGTGGCTGGTTTGGTCTTCCCACTTGCGCGCTGGGCGAGGTGCGGTCTCGCAGGGCCGTTCGCTGAGCGACTCTTGGAGCTACTCGCTCGACGAGACGGTGTTCGGGCTGGGAAACCTGTCGCGTGGGCTGAACGCTCCTGTGTCCGGGTCGTTCAACAATCCCCTGTCATCAGGTTCTGAAGCGATTGGGCGGGCGGTGTACTGGGGCCTGGTGTTCCACGGATTCCCCGACGAAGCGGCGGAGCGGGCGTACTACGACGCTTCGATCGACCACGACAGCGAGGGCACTTGGATCGCGGTTGCGCTCGCTCGGACGGTCGCACTCTTGCAGCCCGGCAAGAGCGTTCCCGAGATCCTTCGCGATCTGACGAACAGTCTTCACAAGCAAAGCAAGCTGCTCTCCGCGATCCCCATGGTGTTGAAGGGCGCGGGCGGGCCGGACGGGCCGCGAGAGGTTCGCGAGGGGCTCGCGGCCAAACTCGGGATTGTCGACCCGTTCCACGCGGTGCTGACGGGGAGCTGGATCGTCGCAGGGCTGGTGCACGGCGCGGGACGATTTGAGGAGTCGATCGTTACAACCGCCGGTTGCGGCGGCGCGGCAGGGCACTCGACGCTTGCATGCGGCGTGATCGCCGGATTTGTCGCTGGCGAGGTCCCGCTGGCGTGGACCAAGCACTTGGGCGATACGTTCGTTTGCGGGCACGGCCTTCGCGGGATCGAACCGCCGAAATCGCTGTCGGCGTTCGTACAGACCGTCGTCGAGGACCATGAGAAGTTCGCGAACATCCCGCTGGAACCGGAGCCGGTCGCGATCGAGACCACCACTCCTGCCGAGGGCGAGGTTGTGACCACCACGGTCGCGGTCGTGACTTCAGTCCAGATATCTCCCTTGATGGGCGCGCGGCTGGCGTTGCTGCTTGCACATGCGCAGGACTCGACCGTCGAAGTCGCGGGCTCACTAAGCGTCGCGATGCAGTACATGGGCTCTCCAGTCGCGTACCGCAACACGTCGCTTAAGCTTTCATTGACTTTTACGAACACCGGTTCAGCGGACATTAATCTGACGCCCACAGTCACTCCCCCTAGCGGATGGGAGATCGCGCACAAGATCACAGAGTTCGTGCTGCCGCCGGGCACCTCGACCACGTTCGCGCTGGTCGTCAAGTGCAAGGGCGATGCCGCTGCCACTGAACAGATCAAAGTGGGGACGCCGGAGGGCGAGGTGAGCTTCCCCGTTTTTGCATCGCAACTATGGTACTGGGTCGGGCCGATGACCAACCAAGAGGGCACGGGTTTCGACAAGGAGTACCCGGCAGAAACGAGCATCAAGCTCGGCCAAGTGTTCAACGGCCGCAGCAACATGCCGGTCGAATGGAAGCCGATCAGACTGCCGGGCGAACGCATCGACGTCGAGCCCATGTTCGGCACTGGGCCGGGAACGATCTACTTGTATTGCGAGGCGCGCATGCCCTCGCCCGGGATCTATAAGATCGTTGCGGCATCTGGCGTCGGAGTCATCGTGTGGATCGACGGCGTGAAGAAGTTCTGGTACCACGGCACGCACCAGCCCGTGCCGCGCGCGGCGGACCCGTACATCGGGAGCTTTACGACCGACGGGAGCGTGAAGATCCTGCTGAAGACGTTCCGAAACCTCGAGCCTGTGCCGCCGATGTCGGTCTACTTCTTGGCGGAGGACGGGACCTTGGCCGTGCCTGTCGCGTTCGAGCCGCTCTCGTAGATCGCGTTCAGAGCGCTGTTCAGGATCTTTCGGTGCGGTGCCGGCATCGGTAACCGCTCAAGTTCACAAGTGCTCTTCCATTGGAGGTGCGGTTTCATCTTGGTTGTGCGCACGAGGACTGCGCTCGCCGTTACCTTGTGGTGCGTGACGGTGTGAGTGAAGGTCAGGAGGTCGGTGACTTGCTTCTCGCCATTGCGAGCCGGGAATCCGTACAGTCCAGCCCACCACTCGCCTGGTCCGAACTGCCGCACTCCGACCTGACCTTTGCAGAACGGGACGACGTACTCGTGTGTCAATTGCACGACCGTCTTCGTTGGTTTGGGCGTTGGCAAGGAGTTCTGCATGCCGCCTGCGAACGCCGAGCAGAAGCGGCTGACTGGGCACGCGCCGCAGTCGGGGTTCTTTGGTCTGCAGACCGTTGCGCCGAGGTCCATCAGGGCTTGGTTGACGTCGCCTGGCCGATTGCAGTCGACGAGCCCTCTTGCCCACGTCGTCGCGGCCGACTTGAGTGACGAGGATGGATCGGCGGCGACTCTCGCAAAGACGCGTTCGACGTTTCCATCGATCGCAGGGACGCGCTCACCCAAACAAATGGAGCACACCGCGCCGGCCGTGTACTTCCCTACTCCTGGCAGTTCTAGCCAACCTGCGAACGTCAACGGCCAACCGCTTTCAACGACGAGGCGAGCGCAGGCGAGCAGGCTTCGTGCACGCCGGTAGTAGCCGAGGCCCTGCCATTGCGCGAGAACGGTCTCTTCGTCCGAAAGCGCGAGTGATTCGACAGTTGGAAACCGCGTCATCCATCTTTCGAAGTACGGCACCACCACGGCAACCGTCGTTTGTTGCAGCATCGTCTCGCTGACGAGCACTGGGTAGGGCTCGGTGGTGCGGCGCCAGGGCAGTTCGCGCCGCTCGGCGTCGTACCAACGGAGCAGAGCGCCGCTCAGACCGGTTGCCACTCTTCCGTTTCCACACCGAGTTCGCTAAGCGCCTGCAGCGGGTTCGTCGCCTCCGTCAGAGCGCGACCGATCACCAAGTAGTTCGCACCTGCTTCTAGGGCGGACCGCGCGTCGCCGACGCGCTGCTGGTCCTGCCTTGCGCCGTGCAGTGGGCGGATTCCGGGTGTGACGATCACCTTGTGCCCGATCGCCTCGCGTATCGCCGCGATCTCATGAACTGAACACACGACGCCATCGAGGCCGCAATCCACGCCGAGCTTGGAGAGGTAGACCATGTGCTCTTCGATCGTGCGTCCCACTCCTAGGTGCTCACTGAGCGCATGCTGGTCGAGGGAGGTCAGCACACTGACACCGAGGAGCATCGGTGCCCTCTCGGGGCCGTTAGACTTCGCCTCCTCTACGGCAGCTGTAACCATCGCGGGCCCACCGGAGATGTGCAGCGTCATCATCCAAACGCCGCGCTTGGAGGCCTCGCGCACCGCCCGGCCGACAGAGTTTGGAATGTCGTGGAACTTGAGGTCGAGGAAAATCCTCTCTGCGCCAACTCCTTTAAGGATATCGATGATGTCGAGCCCGTTCTGTAGCGTCAGAGCGTGCCCGACCTTGAACGCCCCCGCATACGGTGCGAGCCTGCGGACGGTCTCTTTCGCCTCCGTCAGGTCGCCGGTGTCGAGGGCACATATAATTTTGCGTTTCATGGGAAAAAGACACCTATGTCCATTGTATCGCGATCTGGTCTAATCGGGCTGTGACTCAAAGCCGCTACCTCGTTGGAAGCGAACGCAGTACCGACGGTTCCCTCGGATCGGTGCAGGTTCGATCTCCGTATGACGGTACGGTGGTCGGGACAGCGCCAGTTTCAGGTTCTGACGAGGCGGAGCGGGCTGTGGCGTCGGCGGTTAGTGCATTTCCCGGTTGGAAGGCAGCTTCGACCAAGGACAGACAGCGGCTTCTTGCCAGAATAGCGGACCTGGTGAAGGAGCGCTCAGAGGCACTCTCGCAACTGATGGCGCGCGAAGTGGGAAAGCCGATCACTTGGGCGCGGGCGGAGGTCGTGCGGTTGGAGTTGACTTTTCGGCTCGCGAGTGAGCTGCTGGACGAACCCCAGCGCGTCGAGCTGCCCCTGGAATTCGACCCGCGTGGCAAAGACTACCGTTGCTTCGTCGAACGGGAACCTGTAGGTCCTGTGTTCGCGATCGTGCCCTACAACTGGCCGTACAACCTCTCTGCGCACAAGATCGCGCCTGCGCTGGCCGCAGGGTGCACAGTCGTACTGAAGCCTTCATCGCTCGCGCCGCTCTCCACCTTTGCTCTCGTCGATTTGATTCACGACGCCCAGATCCCTGTCGGCGTGCTCAGCTCGCTGCTCTGTTCAAACGAGGTGGCGGAGGGCATCGTGAAGGACACGCGGGTCGCGTTCGTGAGTTTTACCGGCTCGCCGCGCGTTGGGTGGCACCTGAAGGGGCTCGTGCCTGAGAAACACGTGTCGCTCGAGCTCGGTGGTGATGCGAGCGTGCTCGTGTTCGACGACGCAGACCTGGATTGGGCAGTCGAGCGGATGGCACTGGGCAAGTACGGATACGCAGGCCAGATATGCATCGCAGTGCAGCACGCTCGCGTGCACTCTCGCGTTTATGAAGAGTTCAAATCCCGGATGATCGCTGCGACGGAACAGACGCCGTACGGCGACCCGCTCGATGAGAAGACCGTCTGTGGACCCTTGATAAGTTCTGAGGCCGCCGACAAGGTCATGGAGTGGATTCAGGAGGCCGAGGACTCGGGAGCGACCTTGCTCGCGGGCGGCAGCCGCGTTGGGAACGTGATCGTGCCGACGCTGATCGAGAACGTGCCCGACGGATGCCGTCTTGCGAAAGAGGAGGTGTTCGGATCGGTGCTGACGCTGTCCTCGTTCTCAAACGATGAGGAGGCGATCGCGCGCGTCAACGCCTCGCAGTTCGGCATCCACTGCGGCGTTTTCACTCAAGACCGGGGGCGGGTGGAACGGCTGTACAAGTCGCTCGAACTGAGCGGCGTCATCGTGAACGACTACCCGAACCTTCGGTTCGACAACATGCCCTATGGAGGCGTGAAGCGCAGCGGTTTCGGCCGCGAAGGTGTGCGCTACGCCTTCGAGGAGATGACGACGCCCAAGGTGCTGCTCGAGCGCCGTTGAGAGTAAAACCACCGGGCCGAATTACGTAATACAATCCAGGACGTGAGGACACAGCTAACCGAGGAAGACATTAAGGGCGTGCTTGCGCGGGCGGAGGAGATCTACCTCAAGACCTCAGACAGCCACGACAGCGACGTCGTAATCCGAGCAGCTGAGGAGGCAGGACTCCCAAGGGAGGCAGTCGAGCAGGCCTTGCGGGAACAGTTCGAGCTGTTCCATGAGGCACCGGCAGTCGGCGACCTTGTGTTCGCACGCTCGTCCGACGACCACCACTATGTCGCACAGGTGACTGCAATGTCGGAGACCGGGTACAGGGTGCGCTTTCTCAAGGGCGGGGAGTCCGCGATGCCGTTGCAGTCGCTCAAGCCTTGTTACTTCTTGCCGGGCGAAGAAGTGACTGTCAACTGGCCCTGGTGGGGTTGGTGGGCCGTGTCGGTGGTGAGCTACGACGCGGAGTCTCGACAGGTCCAGGTCTCTGACGGATGGAACGAGGAGTGGTTTGCGATGACCGACATCAGGCTTGATCCTCCTAAGAAAGTGGGAGCGGTTCGAAAGGCACAGATCTGGACTTATGCAGCGCTAATCGCCTGCGGTGCGACAGTCAGCGCGATCGTCACATGGCTCGTGATGCGTTAGCGGATCGCCTTTTCCGTCTCATTGTCGAACACGTGGAGCTTCGCGACGTCGACCACGAACTTTGCCATCGAGCCCATCTCTATCCGCGATGCCGGATCCAGAGTGGCGGTGATGACAGTGCCGTTCAAATCGAGGTAGGCGGTGTCCTCAGCTCCGAGCTTTTCGAGCACGTCAACCTTAGCGGAGAAGCTGTTCCCTTCCGAAGCCTGCACGGGTGGGTTGATCGCTGCGTCGTAGATGTCCTCTGGCCTGATACCGACGGTCAC
>JANWJY010000118.1 GCA_025451715.1 Fimbriimonadaceae bacterium
AAGTCCACACCGAGGTTCTTGTCGAAAGCGAGAATGCTGCCGTCGTCCGTCAAGACCACGAGAGTATCGCCCTCCACGACCACCGGGCCCGCCGCGGCCACATACCTGACCTCCATCTCTGTCGGGGTGCCCTGGGTGCCTGCTCCACCACCGCCGATCCCTGCGCCGCCTCCGCCTCGGCCGGTGCCGCCGCCACCACCGCCGGTCGTCACCGTCACCTTCATCCCTTTCACCATCGGAGGAACCGTGAAGTTCCAGATCTTCTGGCCGGAGAACGGGTCGATGAGGTTGAGTGCGCCGTTCGAGGTCGGAATCGCGACCAGGTTGCCGACGAACGTCGGGGCCACCGCAGCCGACGAGCCGAGGTCCACGCCGTTGCGGAACGCCGCCCGCCCACCGCTTGTGTAGGTGTGCATCCGACCGTCTTCGGTCACGCAAACGATGCCCTCAGGACCGACCGCAGCGTTGAACCGCAGCGTCCCAGGAACGATCGTCTCAAACCGAACGCGTCCTGCGCTCGCCGTAAGCGAGGTCAGGTACACGCCCGAAGTGACGTAGATGTTGTCACCGTAGACCGAGATCCCCGCGAGAGGGCTCACGCTCGTGAACTGCCGTGGTCGCCATGCCGGCTTCTTGGTCGTCACGTCGAGCGCGGTCAAAAGGCCGTCGCTTGTCAGGAAGATGACGCTGTTCTGCCAGCTCGTCATCGAATCATAGATGCCACCAGCGGGCGCGTAAGGCTCGCTCCAGAGCGGCTGCCCGTTCTGCACGCCCAGCGCGATGATCCTGTTGCTCGCAAGGCCGAACACCACGGCAGAACCGACGACGACTGGCCGGCTGAACACGCCATCCGGCGCGTCGTACTGCCAGACCTTCTCGCCGGTCTTCATGTCCACGGCGTAGATCGCCTTGTCGTCGGTCGCTGCGATCATCAGGTTGCCCGAGATGCTCGCGCCCGCAGTGAAGTTTGCACTCAGAGGTTCCCCGGCCGGGAACCGCCAGACCTGGTTGCCCGACTCACGCTCCAGACAGTACATCCGAGACCCCACCGCCGCGTAAACGCGGTCGCCGATGATCGTCGGGGAGCCCGACGGACGCGCCGAGATCCGGTCAGCCCATCGCCAAGCCATCGGGGCCGGGCCGTCAAAGTCCGCACAAACCTGGCCGAAGGCCGAGAGCACGGCCAGTCCAACAAACGCTCGCTTCAAGAAAAACATAACGAATCTGTCCTCGGGTCGGCCCATCGGGCACGCCGGTACGCTCACGAGTATAGCGAGGCACGCGCGCCTTTGTCTATCCGACCTTTGAATCTGACGCCCCAGCACCAATGCAGGTAACGAAAGCCCTGCCGTCCAACCCGTCACCAACCGATTCGTCTGGTAACATCGTCTGCCCTCCGGGCCCGTAGCTCAGTTGGTTAGAGCGCGCCCCTGATAAGGGCGAGGTCACGTGTTCGAATCACGTCGGGCCCACCATTCCTCCCAAAACTGCCTTCCGCAGTACAGTTTCCTGGGTATGGGGGTGGATTCCAGCTAAAATGAATCTGGACGGGCGTAGAAAACCCGGACACAGATGGAACCAGGAACCCTGGACGTATCTTCGACCCGAGCCGAGTTTCCGGCGCTCCACCAGAGCGTCTCGGGCGTCCCCCTGACCTACCTCGACAACGCGGCCACGACCCAGAAGCCGCAGTCCGTGATCGACTCGGTCGACGAGTTCTACGAGCAGGACAACGCCAACGTCCACCGGGGCGTCCACCAGCTCAGCCAGCGGGCGACCAAGGCCTACGAGGACGCCCGGGCGGCCCTCGCAAACTGGATCGGCGCGGCCAGCGACGCCGAGGTCGTGTTCACCAAAGGCTGCACGGAGGGCCTCAACCTGGTCGCCGCAAGCTGGGGTGGCTCCAACCTCCAGGGCAACGACACCGTGCTCGTCTCCACGATGGAGCACCACTCCAACATCGTCCCCTGGCAGATGACCGCCGAGAGGACCGGCGCGAAGGTCGAGCCCATCCCGATCACCGACGCCGTCGAGCTCGACCTCGAATGGCTCGCAGCGCGCCTAGCAAAGGGCGGTGTCAAGGCGGTCGCGGTCAAGTCGGTGTGCAACGTCAGCGGCACCGTCAACCCCATCAAAGAGGTCGCAAGGCTCGCGCACGAGCACGGCGCGCTCATCGTGGTCGACGCCGCACAAGGGCTCGCCCACCAAAAGGTCAGCGTCCAAGACTGGGACGCGGACTTCGTCGCGTTCACCGCGCACAAGGCGTACGGCCCGATGGGGATCGGCGCGCTCTACGGGAGAAAAGCGCTCCTCGAAAACATGCCCCCATACCAGACCGGCGGCGGGATGGTCCGAGGCGTCACGTTCGAGAAGACCAACTTCGCCGAGCCCCCCGAGCGGTTCGAGGCCGGCACCCCCAACGTCGCGGGAGCGATCGGATTCGCGACTGCAATTGACTTCCTCGAAAGGGTCGGCGTCGAGGCGATGGCACGACACGAAAACTGCCTCGCAAAGCTCGCAGAGGAGCGCCTGAGCGAGATCCCCGGGCTCAAGATCCACGGCAAAGCCAAGCACAAGGCAGGCATCGTCTCCTTCACCATGACCGAGGCGCACCCGCACGACGTCGGCACCGTGCTCGACCAGTACGGGGTCGCGGTCCGCACCGGCCACCACTGCTGCATGCCACTGATGGCCCGTCTTGGAGTCCCGGCCACCACCCGCGCCTCGTTCGCGTGCTACAACAACACGACCGACGTCGAAAACCTCTTCAACGCGGTGATCAAAGTCAAGGAGCTGTTCGGATGAGCCTGCAAGACCTTTACCAAGAGATCATCCTGGACCATGGCAAGAGCCCGCGCAACTTCGGCGAGCTCGACCCCTACACCCACGAGGCCGAGGGCTTCAACCCGCTCTGCGGGGACCAGGTCCGGCTCATGGTCCGCATAGCCGACGGCAAAATCGAGGACCTCAAGTTCTCCGGCCACGGATGCGCGATCAGCACCGCAAGCGCGTCGATGATGACCCAGCTCCTCAAGGGCAAGAGCGTCGAGGACGCGCTCAAGCTCGTCGACAAGTTCCGTAAGGCGATGACCGAGGATGGCGACCACGGCGACATGGGCGAGCTCGGTTGCCTCAGTGGAGTCAGGGAGTTCCCCAACCGCGTCAAGTGCGCGACGCTCGCGTGGCACGCGCTCAAGAGCGCCGTCACGACGGGCGGCAAGGTCACAACGGAGTAACGAGAATGCCAGAAAGGATCGACAGCATAGACACCTCAAAGAAGCTAAACACGATCGAGCGCAGCATCCTCGAGAGCGAGGTGATCGAGGGCATCCGCCAGGTGTACGACCCGGAGATCCCGGTCAACGTGTACGACCTCGGGCTCATCTACGGGCTCGAGGTGGACGAGGACGCGAACGTCTCGATCAAGATGACGCTCACCTCGCCGGCCTGCCCCGTGGCCGAGTCGCTCCCGCTGGAGGTCAAGGACCGGGCCGAACAGGTGTCGGGGGTGAAGAGCGTGGACCTGGAGCTGGTGTGGGACCCGCCGTTCTCGATCGACCGCATCCCGGAGCACATCCGGCTTGATTTGGGGCTGTTATGAGCGCAAAGGAGCAAGGAGCAAGGAGCAATGGAGCAAAGCCGTCCCCTCTCCCTTGGGAGAGGGCTAGGGAGAGGGTGCGATCCCAAAAGACGTATAAACTGTAAGGAGCCTCGATGAAATTCAGCGCACAGGAAGAGTTCGGCCTCAGGTGCATGATCGCCATGGCGCGAGAGGGCGACGGCGGGTTCCTGACGATCCCGATGATCGCCAAGTCCGAGGGGCTCACCCAGTCCCACGTGGCTAAGCTGCTCGCGGTCCTGCGCAAGGCGGGGTTCGTGAACAGCCACCGCGGCCAGCTCGGCGGGTACACGCTGAGCCGAGCGCCCAGCGAAATGAAGGTCGGGGACATGCTCAACGCGCTCGGCGGACGCCTCACCCACGACCGCTTCTGCGTGCGCTTCACCGGCCAGACCGACGAGTGCGTCCACACCGACGACTGCACTTTGTTGCCGCTGTGGGTGCGCATCCAGGAGTCCGTCGACGCGGCATTGAAGGACGTGACGCTCGCGGACCTCACCGACCCCAAGGCCGGGATCAACGTCCGGCTGTACGACGATCCGCGGATGCGGATGCCGGCGGGGTTTTAGGCCTTGTCGTTTCCCGTTTCGTTTACTCCCGAGGCGCTTGAGAGGCTCAAGGCGCAGTTCTCTCGCAAGGGCCCCGCTGGTGGGTTTGTGCGCATCGGCGTGAAGGGCGGCGGGTGCAGCGGGCTTGAGTACGTTCTGAAGTTCGACACCTCGCCGACGCCGTTCGACGTCGAGCAGGACTTCGACGGCCTGCGCGTGGTGTGCGACACGAAGTCCTCTAAGTTTCTGATGGGCTCGACGATCGTCTGGACCGGCAACCTCGCCAACGGGTTCCAGTTCGACAACCCCAACGCCGACCGCCAATGCGGGTGTGGGACGAGCTTCACTCCGAAGAAGGCGGGGTAGGGGGACGATCACTCGTCCGCAGCGGTACCATTCCGACCAGCGAAATCCTTCAGGAAACTGAGAATGGCGGCAAGACACCACGATCAAGACCCAGATAGGGACCAACTCCGGCAGTCCGTCGGCGACAGTTTCAACATCTATCAAGCCAGCGTTGCGATGTGCTCTATCTTCATGGGGTTCGTGTTTGCAGCTCTGCTACTGCTGCTAAGCAAAGAGAAGCCGCTCACGGGTGGCGAACAGGGTGCCGTCTGGGCATTGGTGGTGGCGCTCTCTTGCCTCCTTTTCGGGTTGCTTGGTTTCGCCCTCACGGCGATTCAAGTCGTGCGGTACTGGGGGCTTTTCTTCCCCGAGAGCAGGGCTCGCAGATGTGCCGCGGTCCTGTTTCAACTAGGAATCATTGCGATGCTCGTCTCCATCGCGCTGATGCTGTACTCCAAATCTATGCCGCTGTTGAGCGGCTTTGTCTTTTTCGAGGCCGGCATTGTATTCGTGTTGGTCTTCGCCATCGGGCAACATCATCGAGGAAAGGGCGTAAGGCAAGTGGATAGCCAACAGGCCGAGCCTGCACCCCCTGACTCTGACAATGCTCCGCCTTCGACCGATCGAGCGTAAGCAGCTGCCCACGGCATGGGCTAAGTGAGTGCTGAGGGACCGGGGTGACCCGCAACCTGAGCCTGGCGGCGAAGCCGGTCACCCCGGCCACCCGGCGCGACTTAAGTATTTACGCCGATAGCTGAAGCGCCGGGCGCCAGGTCGGCAGAGTTCGCACTCCACGCACCAGCCCCAGCCTGCCGCGCTGCAGCCTCTGTTCCGGTTCTGCAGCCGTTTCCCCAGGTAGTATCTGCTGCCCGACGGAGGGTCAACCTGGTGATCAAGCCGCAGCTCATAGCAATAAAGGATCTCTTGCTAGACGCTGAGAATTTTCGGCTACCCGAAAGTGATCATCGCCTGTCGCAAAGGGAGCTGATCGAACTCCTCGTTACGGATTACAACGCTGAAGAGATCGCCGAGAGCATCTCCAAAGTAGGTTACCTGGCAACCGAGAGCCTCGCCGCCGTTCGCAAGGGTGAAGGTAAGTTCGTAATTGTAGAGGGAAATCGACGGCTGACGGCGTGCCTTTGCCTCCTATCGCCAGATCGCGCGCCGGAAAACAAGAGGGCCAAGTTCAGGCGGCTGCACGACGCCTCGGAAAACCTTGCTGATCTAAAACGACTGCCGGTGGTGGTGCTCCCAAATCGGGCGGCCGCGGATATCTACCTTGTCTCGCGTCACACGCGCGTTACCGCAAGAAAGTGGAACCCGATGATGCAAGCGCGATTCTACGCCGCTAAGCTAGAGGAGCACGGAACAATCGAGGCGACTGCGGCATACTTGCGCGTTCCATCTGGAGCGGTTCGGGAACAGCTCCGTCTTCACTCAGTCATCGCCGAACTGAGAAACCTTCGCCTTCCTCTGGACATTGAAGAGTTACTGTCGCATGAGGTCGACTTCCTCACCACGCTAATGCGCCTCTTCAACAATGAGGATTCGCGCACGCGGATGCGTGCTAGTTTCGATGACACGGGCCATGTGAAGTTCACGGGCGACAAAGCGAGCTTGAAGCAACAGATGACACGGATGCTTCACGCCCTTAAGGACGGCGCGGCCACTTCTCGCACCTTGAATACAACTGAGCAGCGAGATCAGTTCCTCGCGGATGTCGGGTTTCCCGAGCCGCCCACCCCTGACGCCCCCAAACCAGCTGAAGGCGAGAAGCCGTCGGAGCCCGACAAGAAGGGGAAAGATGAGCCGAAAGATGACACCAAGAAAAGTGCCGGCCGACCGAGCGGCGGTGGCGGTCACCTGTTCAACAAGACAGCCTACGTCTTCTTGCTTACAAACGCGAATCTGAGCGCGGCCTATGACGAACTAACAAGAGTCTCCGTCAGGAGCCTACCGAGGGCCACTGCGTTGTTGCTTCGAACCGTGATCGAAATGGCCATACTGGAGTGCTTAGAGACTTCGGGAGAAATGGCCACGCTAAAAGCGGAGCGGATCGCCGCTCACAAAGCGAAGAACATCAAACGTGCTGAGCAGGGGAAACCTGAGCTGGCTTTTGTTGACGAGCAGCCTGTCTTGTCGGCAATGCTCAATTGGATTACCTCAGACAAGAGCGCGCTACTTACGGTAACGGCAAAGAAGGCGCTAGGCAAACAGGTCAACGAGGATCGCGTAAAGGAAGTGCTTGATTTGGCCCACCACAACAATCTCTACTACGTCGACGAGACGAAAGTGCGAGCCGTGTGGAAGGATATTGGCCCGTCACTGTTTGAACAGCTGATCATAAAGAAGAGATCGGATGCCGAGTAGTTTTAGCCTCCTGAGGTATCCCGGCGGTAAAGCCTGGTTCGCGCCTTATCTTGCGAATCTGGCCTCGACTAATGGCTTGACCGACTTCGCCTATTGTGAGCCGTTTGCTGGGAGTGCGGCTGCCGCGCTTCACCTTCTGTTCACGGGACATACGAGCAAGCTCATCCTATCGGATAAGGATGCAAACGTGGCGGCGTTCTGGAGGCTCGTATTGGATGAGCCGCACGCCGTAGAGGAGTTCATCAGTCAAGTCCCCCTCAATATCACAGAGTGGCACAGACAACGGGCGCTGTTCCTTGACGGCAGGCGCAAGCCGGCGACACGTGCATTGGCATTCTTTTACCTGAACAGGACCAACAGATCGGGCTTGATCCTTTCTGGCCCCATTGGCGGCAAGCAGCAGACGGGGCCGTACCTGCTCGACGCAAGATTCAACCGTGAGGGGCTTATCGCTCGCCTGCACCGCATTTCGCTACTGCGGGAGAGCATTGAGTTTTTCGAGGCAGATGTATTCGACAGCATCAATAGGCTAAAGCAACGCCGGTGCTATAAGGACCGATCTGTGTGGATGTACCTCGACCCGCCGTACTTTGGCTGGGGAGACAATCTGTACTTGTGCAAGTTTTCTAGAAGTGAGCATCAGCGTCTTGCGCGACGTCTCAAGCACGAACGCGATCTACCATGGGTCTTGTCCTACGACGACACGGAGGATGTGAGAGAAAGTTACAAGGACCTTCATCCATCCGTGATCGACGTCAACTATTTCATGCACACGCACCGGGAAGCTCGCGAGCTCGTCATGTCAAACCTGTCCACTGCGATCAAACCCCACCGCCCTGCGAAATCGTCTCGTGGTCGTAAGGGCAGTGTTAAGCATTCACCTCTCCTTGCTAGATGAATCGAATGCCGTCCAAACAGGGCGGGTGGTCGTCCCAGGTCTGACCTCAATTCCCGGTGGCACGGTGGGTTGCCAGGGTGATCTCCGTCGGGAGTATGATAGGTGACAAGGGCCCCACGCACATGCTTGACGACGCCAAACGCTTGGAAAGATTGGATGCACTGTTCGAAAGCGCCTTCTTTTCATTTCTCGAATCCGAGGTAAGCACCATTTTGAACGGAGAAAGCGAACAGAGCCTTAGCACGCGCCTCGCGTTCTTCCTCGAAACGGCTCGCGCTACTCATGGGTTCGAAAACTACTAGGTCGATGCCGAGTACAACC
>JANWJY010000119.1 GCA_025451715.1 Fimbriimonadaceae bacterium
ACCAAGCGCTCGCCGCTCGACCTAAAACCCGAATCGCGTGTGCGCGGCGGACAGTTGTGGCTCCTGGCGGGGTAAGAACGGGGCATGCGCCCGTTCCGTTTGCTTGGTCTTGCCGCCCTGCTCGCTATCGCGTCCTTCGTCGCCGCCCAGGGCCCGCCCGTCAAGAAGACGCTGACGACAGAGGAGTACGCGAAGTGGGAGCGGCTCGGGCAGGTCGCACTGTCTCCGGACGGGCACTGGCTGCTCGCGGGAGTCTCCCTTGTGGAAGGGGACCCGCGGCTCGAGATCAAGAACAGCGACGGCCCGCAGGGATGGAGCGTGCCGAACGCGACGCGAGGGCAGTTCAGCAGCGACTCCAAGTGGGTCGTGTACACGATCGGCCTTCCGCGCGACGAGGCAGAGAAGCTACGAAAGGCGAAGAAGCGCGTCGAGAACAAACTGGGTGTGCGCAATCTCGATTCTGGTACCGAGGTCGTATTCGACTCCGTGTCCACTTGGCAGTTGGTCGAGGGAAGCACAAAGCTGTTGATCCACCGTTATGCGGCAGAGGCGCCGGGTTCGGGTGGCGGGGACTTCGAAGTGTTCGAACTCAGCAATGGTACGACGGTGCCGTTCGGGAACGTGCGCGCATTCTTCCTGCACGACGACGACAGGCTCTTGGCCGTGCACACCGTCTCTGCGGCGGCGAACGAGGGACTGCAGGTCGTCGACCTGACGACGATGAAGGTGCACACGGTCGGGTGGTCGAAGAGCCACTACCGTTCGATTAGTTGGGCCAAGGAGTCCGATGTGCTGGGCTTCATTTCTGGCGACGCAAAGTCAGAGAAGGACGGCGACTGGAACGCGCTGAACCTTGCGCGCGGTTTTTCTGCTGGGTCGGTACAGGTCGTGACGTTCGCACCTGAAAAGGCGGCGGGCTTTCCTACGGGGATGCGAATCAGCGACGCGGGCGGGCTAAGCCTTTCTGAGAAAGGTGACTCCGTGCGGTTCGGCGTCGCGGCGTGGCGCGACAAGGATAAGCCCGCGACCGAGGACGTCGCAGGCGTGCAGATTTGGAACACGAAGGACACGATCGTGATGCCGCTGCAAGAGAAGACGGCGGGAGCGGAGCGAAACCGCACCGCGAACTATGTGTGGAACCCCGGCGACGGTTCGTTCAAGCAATTCGCCGAGCCGGAGCTGGAAGCCGTGCGAGTCTCTCCCGACCACAAGTACGCGGTCGCGTTCGACCCGCGACCCTACGCGAGCGCGGTCAAAGTGAATGGCCTCGAGTACGTCGACGTGGTCGTGATCGACATCGCGAACGGCACGCGGCGCAAGCTGTTGGAGAAGGCGGTCTCGAACGCGGGCGGGTTCGACGCGTCGTCCGTCTCTTTGTCGCCAAAGGGGACGTATGCGCTCTACTTCGACGGTGCGGACTGGATCAGCGACCGCCTCGCAGACGGCACGAAGGTGAACCTCACCAAGAAGTTCAAAGCGAAGTTCTTCGACCGTGAGGACGACCACACGGTGCCGAAGCCACCCGCTGCCGGGTTCCCGATCTGGCAGAACGACGACGAGCGCGTTTTCATTTCGACCGACTTCGACGTTTACTTCTTGAACCCAGCGACGGGCGACGGGATGCCGTTGACCGACGGTGAGAAAGGCGAGACGCGCTACCGGTTCCTCAACGTCGGGCTGCACGACGACGGGATCCATTCGCACGATCCGATCTACTTCAGCGTGCTCGAGACTCGTACAAAGCGCAGTGGGTTTGCGAAGTGGACCCACGAGGCGGGGTTCAAGGTGCTCGCGCTCGACGACGCGCAACTGAGCTGGGCGGCGAAGTCGAAGGACACGGACCGCGTTCTGTTCGTGTTCCAGACCTTTGAGCAGTCGCCGATCGCGTTCCTCACGAACATGGAGCTGAGCGCTGCAAAGCCGGTCGTGCGAACGAATGCGAACCAAGGCGACTACACGTGGGGCAGGACCGAGCTGGTCAACTATCGCGCGCTCGGGCAGAACCTGCAGGGAACGCTGATCTATCCCGCAGGCTGGGAGGCGGGGAAGAAGTATCCGATGATCACGTACGTCTACGAACGGCTGTCGGACGGGTTCCACCAGTACCAGATGCCGTCGAACACGAGCCCGTACAACCAGCAGCACTTTTCGCAGAGCGGTTACTTCGTGTTCATGCCGGACATCGTTTACGAAGACCGGCAGCCGGGCGTGAGCGCGGTCAAGTGCATCGAGGCGGGCCTGAAGGCGGTGTCCGCCCGCAACGTCGGGGTCGATCCGACGAAGGTGGGCATGACTGGCCACTCGTGGGGCGGGTACGAGACGGTGTTCACCGCGACGCAGTCGAAGATGTTCGCGGCGTACGTCGCGGGCGCACCGCTGACGGAGCTGATCTCGATGTACTCGAGCTACTACTGGAACTGGGGCCAGACGAACCAGGTGATCTTCGAGGTCTCGCAGGGGCGCATGGAGGTCCCGTTCTGGGAGGACATGCGCGCTTACATCGACAACTCGCCTTTGTTCCACGCGGGCGCGATCTCCGCGCCGATGCTTGTCGAGGTCGGTACCGTGGACGGCGCGGTGGACTGGCACCAGGGGCAGTACCTCTACAACACTCTGCGGCGGATGGGCAAGAACATGGTGATGCTCGTTTATGCGAACGAGAACCACGGGCTCGCGGTGCCGGCGAACATGAAGGACTACGCGATGCGCGCGCGTCACTTCTTCGACGTCTATTTGAAGGGCGCGACGCCGCAGAGGTGGGTGACCGAGGGCGTGCCGTTCATCCAGCTTGGGGACGAGCTGAAGCCGCCGAAGAAGGAAGGCGGCTGAGCCCCCTCTCCATTCCGTGAATGGAGAGGGGGTTGGGGGTGAGGATCACTTCTCCGTTCCCCATGGTGTGCCAGTCTTGGTGGTGCGCCAGGCGTCGCGCCAGCGGTGGACCTCGATGACGCCGACCTCCTGTATCGGTTGTCGCGCCTCTGCTGATGCGAGTTGCGGGAACGGCTTCGACGGCAGTGTCTGGTACCAGTACGCGACGCTCGCGAGGTTGAGTGTGAGACAGTTCGCGTGGCCGTGTTCAATTGACGCGCGCAGAGACTCTGAAAACCGCACGGGATCCAACAAGTGGAACCGATAGCAGTGCGTGCGGCCCATCCACCCGAACCGCGCCTCGTCGTTCCCTCGTCCCGGCGCGCGGGCGGTGCCGAAGAACGGGTGGTTGTAGAGCGTGTCCGGGCACCACGACTGGTTGAAGTAGTCCTCAGTCCCCGTTCCGTGCAGCGAGGGCGGCCATGCCTCGCCGTCGATGTGGAACATGTCGTCACCCTCGCCGTACCACACCGGCCCGGGGTTCTGGACATAGTAGTTCACGCCTACAAAGTGCCCCGTTCCTTCGGATTCGCAGAACAGATAGTTGTGCGCGTCGGTCGTGTTCTTCGGCGTGTCGCCGAGGATCGCCCACTCGTTCTCGTGTCCTTGCTGCGGAGTGGTCAGCTCTTGGTTGTACCAAGCGTGGAAGCGCAGATCGGTGTCGCAGGAATCGCTCGACTCGTAGTCCACGTAGTAGTAGAAACTGTCGATGTCCTCCGGACCTTGGTTCTCGATGGTGATCTTCGCGCCTTTGGCGAACGGCATCGGCCAGTAGCACACCAGCGCGTTGCCCTCTTTTGGTGCGGCGGCGAGGGGCAGCGACACGAACTCGTACTTCTCCCCCCACCCCTGCCCGAAGAAGTCCCCTATCGGCGCCTCGACGCTCGGGTGCTTTTGCCCGTCCCAATGCATCCGCAGCACCAAGTTCCGCCGCGACATCGTGTCTTTGCTCGAGATCGTCACCCAGATGTGCGTGACCTTCCCTGCCCCCTCCATCTCCGCCAATACCACAGTCTCCCCCTTCGGGACCTTGATGTAGTCGCTGTTCCCGCCCGTGCGGTCGTAGCTGGAGACGCGCTTGCTCTTGGCGGAGGATCGGACTGTGAGGGCGTCGAGCAGGCTGTGCATGGGCCGATTCTACACGCGCGCATTGGCTCAACTCTGCACCCTTCGTCAGCGGATCCATGGGCTAGCGCGCATCCTGCTGTGCCACCGGAGGCGGTTCAGAGCTGGTGTTGCATTGAAGTCGTCTGAACTCCTACACGCACTAGCAAAAATACAGGCATCTTGGGCACGCCCGCGTCAGCATAATGGGCTGTACAGCGAGCAATCATGAAAGGCAACCCGTTACTGAGAAAGGTCGCATCGAGCATGCGCAAGGCGCAACTCCTCAACGAGCGCAACTTACCAACGAAGGAGGGCCTCGAGCGGATCCGCGAGGCGGAGGAGCGGTCGATCAGCCGTCGCGACCTGCTCAAGGCGGCGGGCTTTGCAGCGGTCGCAGTTACTCCGATCGGCGCGGCAGCGCGATCGATGGCGAGCGCACCGAGGATCGCGATCATCGGTGGTGGGCTCGCGGGCCTCGCGTGCGCCGACCGACTGAAGGCAAAGGGCACCGTTGCGACCGTGTTCGAGGCGGGCACGCGGCTCGGCGGAAGGTGCTACAGCAACCGCACCCTCGTTGCAGGCATGGCGGCGGAGAACGGCGGGGAGATGATCGACACCGGGCACAAGACGATGATCGGATATGCGAACCGGTTCAATCTACCGAAGGAGTCTTACATCAAGAGTCCCGGGCACGAGAGCTTCTACTTCTTGGGTCAAGATTGGACCGAAGAAGAGGTGGTTGACCAGTTCCGAGCTGTGGTCGACAACATGCAGCCCGACCTGCACGCGATCAGCGGGGCGGCGACGTTCTTCGACCACAACGCTGCGGACGTAACGTTCGACAACATGGATCTGGAGACATATTTCGAGTCGCGCACGCCGGGGCTCCCGCTCGTCCGCGCTGTGCTCAACGAGGCGTACGTCTCGGAGTACGGAAGAGAGACGTTCGAGCAGAGCTCTCTGAACTTCATCGGTTTCATGAGGCTCAACAGGCAGTCGAAGTTCGAACCGTTCGGCGTGAGCGACGAGCGTTACCACCTGCGCAACGGGAACGACGGAATCATCGCAGGGCTCGCAAGCGCTGTCCAAGGTCAGACCATGACCGGCGCAAAGCTGACGCGCC
>JANWJY010000120.1 GCA_025451715.1 Fimbriimonadaceae bacterium
AATTCTTGCACCGGGCCCCCCCCCCCCCCCCGGGGGGGGTCTCGTTTTTGGGGTTTGTGGGTTTTTGGGTGGGTCCCCGCTGGTGGGCGCCCCCCACGCCCGAGTCCGAAACGTGGACGGACGGCCGCGCTCTGCGCCTCGTCACGACGGAGGACTATGTGAACATCGCATCCAAAGAGGCGAACCAAGACCTGCGCTGGTTCTTTGAAGTGTACGTTCGCCAAGCGAAGCTGCCCGTGCTCAAGACCGAGGCGGTGGAGGGGGTTCTGCGGCTCGAATGGGTCACGACAGACAACCTGCCTTTCCCGATGCCGATCGACGTGGTGGTCGACGGAAGGACCGTGAGAGTCGGAATGTCAGGGGGCCAAGGCTCGGTTAACTATTCTGGGGCCGAACCCGTGATCGACCCCTACGGTTGGGTCCTCAGACAGTAAGCGGCGCCGCTCATCGGTTCAGCCCGAAAATGTCTGCGTCAGCACTGGGCCCCTTGAGAACGAGATCGACAAGAATCGGGGAAAGCATTGCGCTGCTCGCGATCCCGTTGCCGCCATAACCGAGCGCGAAGAGTGCACCGGGCAACCGGTTCACTCTTCCGATATAGGGAAGGGAGTCGGGAGAGTTGACGAAGGTGCTCGCCCAGCGATCTGCGATCGATATTTCGAGGCTAGGGAGGTACTCCTCGAGTCTCTTCAAAAGCTCCCGCGTCTTTCGGGCCATGAGGCGAGAGCGCTCGCCAGGAGAGTGGAACGACTTTCCTTCAAGGCCGACCATGACTCGATTGCCGAACGTGCTCAAGTATAGGTAGTCCTTTGCATTTTCCAATACGTGGCACTTACCAAGCTTGCCCATTGACTTCAGGGGATGGCTGATGAAGCAGAAGTCGGTGCTCCGCTGAGACTTCGTTTTTCCCAAGTACTTCTCGGACTCATAGCCGGTCGCAAAGATTGCGTGCTTGGCTCGGATCGTGGCCCCTTGCGCGCTCGATAGTGTGACTCCGTTTCTTGTCGATTCGAAGATCGTGACCTTCGTGCCTTCGTACGCTTGTAGACCGTTTCGCGCCCCTCTGCCGATGAGCCGGTGGGTCAGCTTGAAAGGGTCGATCTGGGCAGCGTTGTCTGAAACGAGGCCGAGCTCGGCGGTGATTCCAAACCGAGCTTGCAGCGCGTGCCTGTCAACAAGCTCGACGCCCAAGCGATGGCGGTTTCTTAGACGAGACTCCTTCTTGAAGCTCTCGAAGTCAGCCTCGTCGTTCGTTATTCGGATCGATACCTTGTCCTCGTAGTCGCAGGGTTCTTCAAGTTCGTGGACGAGTTCTTTAATGCGTGAAGTGGCTTTGTAGCAAAGCTGGTACGCCCTGAGGGCCGGTTTCTCGCCGATCTGTTCAGCCAAGTCGGACAGCATCGTGTCGAACTCGTAGCTGATGAGGGCTGTGCTCGCGCTGGTGCTTCCGGAGCCAAAGCGGCCTTTGTCCACCAAGACGGTGCTCAATCCAGCGGCCGTCATCCTATATGCGATGAGCGCGCCAGTTATGCCGCCGCCGATGACGACGACGTCACAGGACGAGTCGCCGGTCAATTCTGGGTACTTCTTGTGCACGTTCTTGCGCTCTGGCCAATACGGAGTGCCAGTCGTAAGTTTGGAGTCGGCGCTACTGAGAATCGTGCGCATCCGATGGATTATGGTCTGAAGCAAGAGCGGGGAGCGGAGTGTCCTAGCGATGAGCGCTTCGTCCGTTTGACTGCGAGATTCTGAAATTTGGATCGGCAATGTGCCAATGTGACCGCGTACCCATGGCACGGCGTTATAGCGACGAAGAGGCTTCTGCGATCCTGCGCCGTGCGATCGCGATCAGTGCCGAAAGGGAGGGTCAAGAGCCGGCGGCCGGCGCGAGCCTGGAGGACCTCAAGAAGACCGCTTCCGAGCTGGGCATAGACGCCGAGAGCGTGCTCGCCGCGGCGGCGGAGGTGGAATCGGCCGGAGCTGAGCCAGGATTCGTGGAGCAGCTCCTCGGAGGGTCTACCAAGCTATCCCAAACCCGCTTCGTGAAAGGGCGGGTCTCCAAGGAAAACTGGCCCGTTATCCTCAACTGCCTGCGACGAGAGACCGGGCGGACCGGCGACCCGAAGGAGGTCGGCGGCATGTTCGAATGGCGTGCAAACGATGCACTGGACGATCTGCTTGTCTCGTTCGAGACAGAGGGCGAAGGCACGCGGATCCGCTTGGAGGGATCGCTGAAGGACCGGGCGATTCTGTCGTCCGCGCTGGGCGTGACCGGGGGGTTCATCACTGGCCTCGTCAACCTCGGCCAAGTCGTCTGGCTCATCGCTCTTCCCGCGACGCTTGCACTGATGGTGCTTGGCGCGTTTGTCGGGAGGTGGCTGTTCCGCTCGCATCGCCGAGGGAGGGTCGAGCAATCGAAGAAGCTCTTGGACTCTATACAAGAAGTGATCGAGCATGGGGACGAAGGACTGCGTGGCCGGCTTGCTGTTGAGCCCGATGCTCGGCAGAATGAGGAGTCGTCGCAGGAGAGCGCGACGGAAGACAAGGTGTAAGGAACCTTGTTCTCCGTTCCGCGTGTATCTCCCTGTATGGTGCGCCTTCGAACACCAACGCCGCGCTGGTCTTTCCCTCGCAGACTATCACGCGTTTGACGGACTTGTTGCCTTCCTGCGTCCCCGTGCCCTTCTGATGGAAACTCAGGGATCAGTAGCCTTCCCAAACTCCGTTGTGCTTCTCCACAATGCGAACGAAGTCGGGCCATGTTTCGGTGTCGGATGGATTAACTGTCAGATCATTCGAGTCAATGTTTTGGTTCTTCATGGTTGTGTCTAACGCGGGATCAGGGGCAATACGATATGGGACGCGCTCGCTCCACCGCAAATCAGCGTCTGCAAAGCAACTTGCGTCTTCGTCTCAGTCGCGATGTTGCCGCCCGTGTTCGGATTGACATCGAAGCGCGGATAGCTGCTGCTCGAAACGTGGACGCGAAGCGCATGCCCCTTGCCGACCAGAATACTGGTCGGCCACATCGAGACCTCGATCCGCACTGGCCCCGACCCCGGGCTGTAAGACCTTCGCAAGATTCCTTCCGAAATTTTGTAGGCGCGACCGTTCGGGTGTACGTCCATCAGCGTGACGGTGAAGTCGGTACTTGGCGCAGTGCTTCGCACGTAAAGAACAGCGCGAACCGGGCCAGTGAACTCTTGTTCTTTTCCAAATGGTGGCGTGAGAAACGCGAGAACGTCTTGTCGAGGAGCCAAATCTTGGGACCAAGGTCCGGATCGTGGCCCAAGCATCGCACCGCCCCTACTCGGGACCGGGTGTTGAGGATCGAATCGGTATTGAATTGTCGTTGACGTAGCTGGGGTCTTGGTGACAAGGGAACGCGGGTTTTGAGAGGCATCGAAGTAGTAAGGTGTATACCGGGTCCTGGCCAGCGGCCACTCCAGTTCATCGCGCCATACGTTCTCACCCAAGACGTAGATCCTTACCGGGGGAAATTCTGTCGCATCGAGATCACCCTTCAGGTAACGGTCAAACCAGGGAATCGAAGGCGCCAGGCTCTCCAATCGGTAATTCTCCGGGCGGTGGCCGTCCGGGAGCTTTGGTGATGATGCGTGAGTCCACGGCCCAATTATCAGATGCGATTTGGCGGCTGTCTCTCGAGAGGCTCGCGTCTTGATGTTAACGAAGTCCGAAAGCTGCGAAGGTAGAAAGGGATCGAACCAACCAGCCATCAAGAGCACCGGCGATTTTAGAGTGGCCCACCGGTTTTCTCCGTCGACGGCACGCCAATAGGCATCACGCTTTGGATGCGACACCCAGTCGTTGAAGAACCCGATGTCGCGGCTGGCGCGGTCGTCAGTTTTGACGAGCGGGAATCTACCAAACCCCCTCTCCAGATCGCCCGACGCAACCGGGATATCCTCGGGCCCGTCGCTCATCATGGCCCAGTAAAGCGCGCTTTCCAGAGACAACGCGCCGCCCGTGTAGAGCATGTCGTAGAAACTGGCACTCGCAATCTGCACGAGAAAGGCCGATCGATCTGGGTCGACCTGATCGGCAAGGACCCATTGCGTGTATCCGAAATACGAGCCTCCCCACATACCTAGGCGCCCGTCGAACCATAACTGTTTCCTCAGCCACAAGAGCGTGTCGATACCGTCCTGGCGCTCCGTGACCAATGGGTAGAAGGTTCCGCCAGATTCATAACGGCCGCGAACGCCCTGAATCACGACGTTATATCCATGCTCAGCCCACATCCGACCGACCAGCGTGGCAGCTAGCCGGTTGACCAAGGTCTTCGAGTAAGAGAGGCGGACCAGGATCGTGGGCACACGCCCTGCGCGCCTCGGCCGATAGACATCGGCGACCAACTCCACGCCGTCCGATGCTTTGAACCCGACGCTACGATCCACCTTCACCGCGTACTTGGGCGGACCGAAGCCGAGCTTTTTGCCCAGAACCGCCGGTGCAAGCAGGTACCCGACCCAGACGACGAGAGCCGCGACGACGGCTGCGATTCCTAAGAACCGAAAAAGCAGACGCCGCCGCGCGGGTTCGCTGTTTTGCAGATGATAACGGGCGACTGTAAGGACGAAAAGCGCTAGGACCCAATGCAAGAAGATCGGGATCGAAAGTCCGGTCCACCTCTCCTCGGGATAAAGGCTCATCCGCACGATATAGCGGAATATCATCACGATCAAATACACAGAACCGAACCAGGTGAGCACTCTCCCAATTGCACGCGATGGCCGCGTGAACCACCCTTGGCCGCGCGCGAACTGTCCGCACACGGTGCCGAGGAGCGCGAGAATCAGGACTTGGGAGGTGAGAAGGAGCGGGTAAGGAATCGCGCCTGACATCCACTCCTCCATCGGCGGCAAGAATGGCGGTCCCCAGATCACCACGAATATCTGGCCGAGCACTCGCAGAAAAAACAAGCTGAGCAAGAACCCCAGCCAGGGGGCCAGGCGTTTCGTGGCTTGAGACCCTTTCGTAGGCGTGTCGGAAGTGGGATCACCGCGTGTCAATGCCGGAAGTATGCTCCGTCGGTAGAGGGCAGTTGCGACACTTCTTCGACCAGCAGCTAGGAAATCAGTGCAAATTTGCTCGTTGGCGACCTACGGGTTGCTTCAAATAGACGCACCAGGAACGCCACCCCGCATTCCACTCGTATTTCCAGATATGTTGACCTTATTTGTCGCGGTCGCGATAGGATTTCAGGATCGGCCATCACCCGAGTGGCAGCCGGTCCTGGATGCGCCGAAGAACCTCAGCCACGTCCTGACGATTCCGCCACCCGCCACCGCCGGACAGAAGATGGAGATCAGAGGGAGGGTGCTCCGGTCCGATGGTCGCACGCCCGTGCCGGGAACGATCGTTTACTTCCACCACACAGACGGGCGAGGCATCTACCCGCGACCCACGAATTCGCGCCCGAGCGAATGGATCTACTGGCACGGCAGCGTGCGCGGTTGGCTAAAGTCAGACGCCGACGGGCGTTACGTGCTCAAGTCGACGCGCCCGGCCTCCTATCCAAACCGTCGGGAGGCTGCGCACATCCACGCCTATGGCCTGCCGCCCGGTTCGACCCGAGGCGTCACGTTTCCGGGAATCGTGTTCGCGGGCGATCCGTTCCTGACAGAGCGGGACACGGGCATCGTTCGATTGACTGCCGACAAGAACGGCGTGCTCCAAGGCAACTTTGATCTCGTCATTCCGCGGTGATGCGATCTAGCCTCTGACCAATTGCGACCGTAGACTACTTGGACTTCTTCGCAGCGTTGTGCTTGCGGGTCGCCGCCGCCTTCCTTGCGCTCGCAGAGCGCTCTCTCGGTGTTCGGGCCTTCGCAGCTGCCTTGGCGTGCCGCGAGAGCGCAGTCTTCGATGCGGCGACGGTCGGTGCCTTCTTCAAGCTCTTTCTCGCTGCCATCGAGCGTTTCTTTGAGACCTTGTACTTCGGATTGTCGCCCACCTTGAGTTCGCGCTTCGCCCGCTTGCGGGTCTCTTCGTCATACTTGCCCTTCTTGGGCGGCGGCAGGTCCACGCCGGCGCGCCGGGCTTCAGAGAGCCCGATTGCAATCGCCTGTTTGGTGTTGGCTGCGCCGTGCTCCTTGTGGCGAATCTGCTCGAGCTCCAGCCGAACGAACTCGCCGGCCTGTTGGCTGGGGGTCTTGCCTTCGCGCTTCATCTTGGCGACCAACTCTCGCTCTTTCTTCGTAGGCATCGTGGTTCTCCTACTTGTGAGTACGTCGATTCGCAGAACCCTGCCGCCAGGTCCCGTTTACTCCACGTGTGGGCGAACCCGGGAGGGTCCCAGACAATAGGAAGGCGTTGACAAGAGAGCAGAGAGCAGAGAGCAGAGAGAGTTACATACTGCAACGATGGCCCAGGGAACTCTGATCTTGATCTGTGGCTTGCCTGGGGCAGGGAAGACGACGCTCGCAAGGAGGCTTGCTCTACAGCGCGGCGCAGTTCGGATGTGCCCCGACGATTGGATCGAGGCGATGCTTGCGGACCCAACCGATGTCATTGAGCGCGACCGGTTGCGAGATCCCGTCGAGAACCTGCAGTGGGAGCTTGCGAAGGAGTGGCTGCGGTTTGGTCACATAGTCATCCTCGAGAACGGGTTCTGGTCGGAGGAAGAGAGGACGCAGTACGCGTGCGAGGCGATCGCGATTGGAGCGCTGATCGAGCTGTTCTACACCGAAGCGCCGGACTTCGATCGACTCTGGTCGCGAGTGAGCAGCCGTAACATCGAGATTACGGGGAGTCCCTTTGTGATGTCGATAAACGAGCTTTGAGCAAGTTGGGACGTGTTCGAAGCCCCGTCGCAGGAAGAGATCGACTTCTACGATGACGCCGGGACCATTCCGTTTGGTAGCATCGTGACATGAACGCGAACGCACTCGCAGACAGCCACCTGAACGCACTGCTCCAGTCGTGGGACAGGCAGTCGCGGATCCTGCTCAACCTCGCTAGCCTCGTCACGGAGGAAAACCGGCGCACGAAGTCGTCCGACGACAGCTCTGCGATCGACATGCACCTTTGCCACATTCACGAGTCGCGCTACTGGTGGCTGGGCAAAGTGTCGTCGAAGCACCAGGCGACGCTCGGCGACGTCGTGCGGCAAGAGGGCGATGGGTGGGTGCCCATCGACGACCTCGACGAGATCAGGACGGAGCTCGGCGTAAGCGCCAAGGCGGTGCGTGATGCTGTCGAAGAGGTGATGACAGCTGGCGGTGGACCGGTCGGGCCATACTCGCACCCGTTCTACTTCATGCAACACATGCTTTGGCACGAGGGATACCACTTCGCGCTCGTGCTGCTCGCTCTGCGCAACGCGGGGTGCGAGCCGAGCGAGGAGTGGGAAGAGCAGAACGTGTGGGGGATCTGGCGCTCATGAGCGCGCGATGAGGAACGCGCGCGCGGCCGAGGCCTGGTCGATGAGCTCGAAACGCTTGTTGTAGGGTGACGGGGAGAGGTCGAAACGGCCGCCATACAGGCCTTTTTCGTTCCGCCCATGGCTGTGCAGCCACTCTAACGCGGCATCGATCTTCTTTCTCCGCGCATTGTTTGGCACGTAGTTGAAGCTCTCGATGAGCAGGTGCGCGAAGCGTCCCGCGTCCTCGACGCGGCCGTTGACGAGCCACTTCATCTCGCTCGCACTTGCGATCGCCTCCGCGTCTTCCTTGTAGGCGCGTTCGCCGGTCAGGCGCGCGAGCTCCGCTGCAGAACGGATCATCAGCGCGGAGTTGTACGACCACTTGGTCTTGTCAACCATTCCCTTGAGCGAGATCGAGTCCCAGAAGAGCTTGTCCGACGGGTCTTGGAGGTGCTTCTTGGTCCATTGGTAGAGGCTCTTGGCTTTCTCGAGCAGCGCGGGGTCCTTAGTCTTCTCGTAGACCGCAAGGCACGCTGCGATGGATGGTGCGTTGGAGCAGGTGTTCTTGCTCTCCTTCTTCTGCTCGCGCCAGTAGATCCCGCCGCCGAGCTTCTCGTCCTCGCCGCTGAGAACGTACTTCAGTGCGTCTGTCGCGTAGCCCATCAACTTGGGATCGCCGAGCACGTCGTACGCCTCGACGAGCGCGAGCACCATCCAGGCGTTGTCGTCGTAGTACCTATCGACCGGCTTCGGCATTGGGAGCACGTCGTATCCCGCGACAGGGCCGGCTGTGTTCCAGTACGCGCGTGTCGCCTCGACGAACCGTGCGAGTTCGATCTTCCATGTTGGATCGACCCTCGAGGCGGCGTTCATCGCGCTCATCAGCACGCCGACGCCCCAGTTGAACACCGGCTGTGACGGCTTTCCATCCTCGATCTCGTCGGCGTAGCTCGGCACGCCCTCGATCTTGAACTCTCGTTGGATCACTGCGAGCGCGTCGAGCCCCCAGCGCGCCCGTTCATCGGTCTGCGCGGTCAGCACAGAGGTCGCAAGCAGGGAAGTGAGCATCGGTGCTGACTCGCGTTCTACCTTAGGCCGATCCACGTTTGCGGAAGAGGAGCGCGTCGAGGCTCCAGGGTCCGCCGCCATAGGCCGCCATGAACAGGAACAGGAAACAGTACGTTACCGCCAGTTCGCTGTGGGTCTGAATCGGCCAAGGGGTCTCGGGCTTGAAGTGGAACTGCCAGAACGCCACTGCCATCTCGCCGGATGCGATGAACGCAGCAAGCCGCGTGAACAGCCCGACGACGATCAGAGCTCCGCAGATGAGTTCGAGCATCCCTCCGATCCATGACTGTGACCACATTGCAGGATGGCCGCCAAACTCGGCGGGGACCCCGCCGAACCAGTCAAGGATCTTCAGTCCGCCGGCCTGCATGAACATGATGCCGACGGCGACCCTAAGTAGGAACCAAGCGACCTTTGTTGCCTTCTCCATATTCATTTTTCTGCCTCCTATGGGCGATTACCCGCCTCGGTTGAATCCGAGGCGGGGTCTTCCGGTTCCCCGTTGAAAGGGATCATTGACTCAGCTCGTTGAGGAGCTTTTCAAGCTGGTTGAAGCTGTAAGTCGCGCCTTCGTTCATGCCCGTCTCGAACGCCGCGTCGCGGTCCGCCTTCGAAGGGTAGAGAATGGTCATCGTCAACGTCGTCGTCCCGTTCGCCTCAGTCAAGACCACGGTGTTGATCGTCTCTGGCCATTCTGGGCCCCAGCGCTCGGTAGAGACGACGCGTGTTGGAGGTTCGACTTCCTTGTACACGCCGCTCATGTCCATCTCTGCGCCGTTCGGTTTGCGCCAGACCATGTGCCACGTGCCTCCCGGGCGCAGATCGATCTCACAGACTTTCATCGACCACCCTTCTTCGCCAAGCATCCACTTCGGGACGTGCTG
>JANWJY010000121.1 GCA_025451715.1 Fimbriimonadaceae bacterium
AGTCCTGCGAACATCGTCGTGTTGGCATCGATTCCGTGCTCGAACATCACACCGCGCACGCGCTCGCCGTTGAACATCTGCGTGTTGTAGCGCGACCTCTCTGGAAACTCGCGCGAGCTCGACGACCGGGCGATCTCGTAGCCGAGCGGCATCGAGAACTGTCCCGCGATCATGTTGGTGCCGGCAGTCGTCTCCGACTTGGCCAGCTTCCAGGTCAGAAATGCGTCCTTGAGCTCCGCCGCAAGTTGTGGCGTGCCCGTTGCAAGGTCAAAACTGACCTTCATCTCTGTGCTGCCGTCAACGACCCACGTCGTGCCAACGCGGACTCGCCGCAGGTGGAACGAGTGCTGTTTCGAACCGGGCTGGTTTGAGTCGCGCCATTGGAACTGGACGTAGACGCCGTCCTTTGCCTTCAAGAGCTGGTTTATGTTTTCGGACATGATCGGGAGCGCTTCACCTTGGCCCTCGATCCAGCCCTTGACCATTTCCATGAACTCCTCGAGCTTGGCGAGCCGTTCGTTGACCTGCTGTAGCTCCTCAAGGAGCTTCTTGAGCTCGTCGACCGCCTCCTTGCTCTTGAGGTCTCCGGCAAGGGCTAGCTCTCCGATGCGCGTCGTAACCGCGCGCGAGCGGGCGGAGAGGTCCTTGACTTCGTCTTCAGCGACCGTCAGGAGCTCTTTAGCGTCCTTCTTGGTCAGCTTCTTGTCCAGTTCTTTCTGGACGGGCGGGGTCGTGCCCTGCTGGGCGATGGCTGAGTTGTCTTGTGCGTTCGCGCTCGCTCCAATCGCGGCGAACGCCATAAGAAGCATGACTTGCGGTTTCAATCCTACATTCCCTCCGATGGCATGGCGCCGACCTACCAGCGCCCACGAAGTTATGATTGAGTGTGCGGATTAAGCCGCCGTTAACGGAGGGCCCCTTTCTTAATGTTTTCTTGCGGGGGACTTACAGCGAGCCCTTCCAGGGGTCCTCGGTCTTGGCGCGAAGGTCCTCGATCGCTATCGAGGTTTGGCGCAACCGCATGCTCAGCACGCGCGATAGGTTGGCCAGCATCACGAACCCAGCGTCTTTGTTCTTAGCCATATAGGCACGCAGTTCTTTGGCCGGGAGCTTGGCGAACTTGACCAGCCCTTTGCATACGGCGGTCGCCGAGCGGGGCCCCGCGTCCACGAGCGCGACCTCTCCCAACACCGAGCCAGGCCCAACCTCCGTGAGCTTGTCGCCCTTGTCGGTCAAGATGTTGACCGTGCCGTCGAGGATCACGAACAGGTCGCTGCTCTTCTCGCCCTTTTTGACCAGCACGTCGCCCGCCAGCCCGCCGTCGAACGACGCGAGCGCGCCGATCTCTTCGATCGTGGTGTCGGGCAGCCCGTGGACCAGATAGTTCTTCTTGAAGACGTCGGCGTACTGCATGACCCGCAGATTCTGACACCATTCCCTGCCCTAGTTATTGCTGGATCCGATGCCCTTCGCACGGCCTGAACGGTCTCCTCAAGTGTCATCGCAGGTTCGATTAAGAGGATAACGCCGGAAAAGACCGATTTAAGGCGTAAGGCGCAAAAGATCCTTTTCGGAACCTGAACCTGGAGCCACCTGGGGGACTCGAACCCCCGACCTGCTGTTTACGAAACAGCTGCTCTACCACTGAGCTAAGGTGGCCCGGACGGCTGATTGTGGCCCTCTCCCAGGATGGGAGTCAACCCGAAGGGACGAACGGAAGCGCCAGGAAGGGATCGCGATGGACTTCAAAGTCTTCGAAACTCCGGCGACGTTTCGCGGCTCAGGGCCGTATCGATACAAGATGGCTCGTTGTTGGCACATTTATGCCTGCCTGGTGGTGCCGGTCCTTGCGCACGCGCAAGTGCCGCCCTCAGTACCTGAATTGACCCTTGATACGCTAGAGGTAAAGCTTGCTCAGCTCGCCAGCAAGTTTCCGGGCGTCACGTTCGCGTTCCCGCGCGAAGAGACGATGAAGGGCTGGGCGAACATGAACTTCAAGCCGGTGCAGAACGAGAACGACGCGGCCGCCTTCACCGACCTGTTCCTCGAGGAGTTTTCCAAGTACCCGATCGAGCTCATCAAGCTGAGCAACCTCAAGAGGGTCGAGTTCGTGGAGAGGCTCGCGGTCGGCAAGCAGTACCGCGCGGCGGTCCCCGACTACGAGCACGAGGTGCTTTACTACGACGTCTCCTATGTCCGCAACCAGCGGTACAGCCGCCACGTCGTTCACCACGAGTTCTATCACATGCTCGAACAGGAGTGGAACGGCAGCGCGTTCTTCAAGGACCAGGCTTGGGCGCGGCTCAATGCGAAGGACTTCATGTACGGCACCGGCGGTTCGGAGGCGTATGGCCACGGCGACGTATGGTCGTTCGTACACCCGAAGCCCGGCTTCATCAACCTCTACTCGACGTACGGGCTCGAAGAGGACAAGGCCGAGATCTGGGCGGTCCTGTTCGTGCCCGACAACTGGAGGCTCGTCCAGAAGGCGGTCTCTGAGGATCCGATCTTGCGCGCAAAGGTGGGCTACTTACGAGAGTTCGCCCGCTCAAAGTCCGCGTCCATGAACGATTCGTATTGGAGACAGGTCTCAGGCGAAGTCGTGTATCCGCCGACGCCGACGCGCAAGACCACACATTAAACGTTGAAGAGCCGGACGAGGCGGCCCGGCTCTTCTTGCGTCCCGTACCGGGACGCGCTTGACTAGTAGGCTCACCCATAGGTGGCGCGCGCCGGCGCGGTGCTAAAGTCGAGCTTCGAAACCTCCGCGCCCGCCGCCTTCGCCATCGCAGCGTTGGCCAGTGCCAGAGCCTCCTGCCCATATCCGCGAATGACAGACTCGACCTTCTTGTCCTTGTCGACCACCACGAATGTGATCGAGGTCACCATCTTGTATGAGCGGATCATGTTCCTACTGCCGTCCTGTAGGAGCGGATACTCTTTGGCGAAGCGGTCTTGGAACGCCTTGGCGGCGTCGCCCTCCGCATTGACCACCCCGACGAAGTTAACCTTGTCCTTGTAGGCGGCGACCATGGAGTTGATCAGCGCCGAGGCCCTCGGGTTGTGCGGACATGGGTTCTTCCAGAACACCATGATCAGTGGTGCTTTCTTGCCTACGTCAGACAGGGAGTAGGTCTTGCCGTCCGTGCCCGTCGCAGTAAAGTCTGGCGCGGCCTGACCGGCTATGGTCGGTTGTTCCTGGTATGCCTGCAGCGCTAAAGCCACAGTCCCCGCGACGACGGCCGCGGCGCTTGCAACAAGGGTCGATACTCGCATAGTTGTGTCGCCTCCGAACTATTAAGGATAACGCATTTTTCCCTGCGGCGGGGCGGAATCCAAGCTTCTCAGTCCCAATGGGGTGAACAACGCCCGTCAGGGCCCGTATAGACCAATTAAGGATGACTGTTTGTAGCCGCGCCTGGCTCGCCCTGGCCCTTTGCGTGCCCGCGATCGGGAACGCTCAGTTGGACGGAAGCGACCACGTCAAGGTCCGGGTCGACGGTCCCCTCGGCGGAATTTCGAAGGAGGGCACGCTCAGAGTCGCCCTGACGTTCGTGCTGGAACAAGACTGGCACATCTATTGGAAAAACCCGGGCGATTCCGGTGCACCGCCGACCTTGAAGTGGACGTTGCCCGAAGGCTATCGCGTCGTCGAGACCCGATGGCCCGCTCCGCACAGGATCGTCTCGGGAGGGATCGTCAGCTATGGCTTCGAAGGCACGCCGGCCTTCATCGTCGAGATCCAGACCGGACCGACGCACAAGGCGGGCGATACGTTCCCATTTACTCTCGAGACCGACTATCTCGTCTGTAAGGACTTGTGCCTGCAAGGCACGGGCAAAGTGTCAGGCGAAATCCGTTCACGCGCCGACGATGGTTCGTCCATATCCCCTAAGGTGCCCACACGAGGCAGCTTCGAAACTACATCGTTTCGGATCGTAGGCGATACGGTCGAACTCACTTTCGACGTGCCCAAACTCGCAGGGACAACGGCCATCAGCGCGTACTTCTTTTCATCGAGCGAGACGGCACTCGACCACGCCGCCGATCAGAAGTGGCGCCAAGAGGGCTCTAAACTCATCCTGACCACCAAAAAGTCCGAGTACGCCAAGAAGGCATTCGACGGGATCGACGGCGTGCTGGCCATTGCACTTACTTCGGCGCAGGTCGCCGATCCCATCCGACTTGAGATCGAATACACTAAACCCAAGACCCAGGAGAACAAATGAAAAAAGCAATCTTCACTCTGACCCTTTGCGCGACTGCGGTCGCAATGCTCGGTAACGCCCCGTTCGCCGGAGTTGAGATCGGCAAGCCCGCTCCCAACTTCCCAGCCACCGACTCCAACGGCAAGGCTTTCAACCTCTCCGACTACAAGGGCAAGATCGTGGTCCTCGAATGGACCAACGACGGATGCCCTTATGTCGTTGGCCATTACCAAGGCCACATGCAGTCCCTCCAGAAGAAGTTCACGAAGGAGGGCGTGGTGTGGATCTCGGTGATCTCCAGCAAGCCGGGATCGCAGGGCTACGCCGACGGCGCGCGGGCGAACGAACTGACGAAGTCGCGAGAAGCCGCGCCGACGCGAGTGGTGCTCGACCCGTCGGGCGTGATCGGCAAGCAGTACGACGCCAAGACCACGCCTCACATGTTCGTAATCGATGCGAGCGGCGTGCTGCGATATGACGGCGCGATCGACGCCACCCCGCGAGCCACTGATCGCAAGATCGAGGACAGCTACGTCGCGCAGGCGATCGAGGCGATCAAGGCCGGCAAGGAAGTCGCAACGACCAAGACCAAGCCCTACGGCTGCAACGTCAAGTACTAAGCTACGCAGGAGTAGGAGTAGGAGCCTCGGTACTCAGTACCGGGGCTTCTCTGTTCGGGGATGTCCCGGTCAACCCCGAACCAACCCGAAGTTCCCGACTGGCCGTCCCGCCGATTCCCGCCGTTGCCGCCGTATACTGATAGGCAAGATGGCCGCCGACTCCTTCCCCATCAAAGGCGTGGACCACGTCCGCTTTTACGTCAACAACGCCCGCCAGAACGCCTATTTCTACCAGCACGCATTCGGGTTCGACATCACGGGCTACGCTGGCCTGGAGACGGGGCTCAAGCACGAGGTCGACTACCTGCTGAAGCAGGGCAACACGCGGTTTCTCTTTTCCGCCCCGATCAGGCCCGGTCACCCGATGGCTTCGAAGATCTCCGAGCACGGCGACTTCGTGCAGGACATCGCGTTCACCGTCGACGACGTCGACTGGTCGTTCAAGACCGCGGTCGAGCGCGGAGCGGTCGCGGCGCGAGAGCCGTTCTCGCTGAGCGATGAGAACGGCGTGGTGCGGCTCGCGTCCATCAAGACTTACGGAGACGTGATCCACACCTTCGTCGACCGCAACGACTATCGCGGCAAGTTCCTCCCCGGTTTCAAGGACCTCAACGAGCCCGGCGACAACATCGGCATCGTCGAGGTGGACCACATCGTC
>JANWJY010000122.1 GCA_025451715.1 Fimbriimonadaceae bacterium
CACCGTCCCGACATCGCGCACCGCGTTCTGTGCGAGATGCTGCAACAGTATGTCGATAGCGGTCTCTTGGAAGTTCGCCTTGGATGGCGACCGGTTTCTGCGAAGACGAAGGGCGACAGCGTCGTTTCGGTCGAGTTTCGCGACGATCGGAAAAAGAAACACTCGTTGAGTGCGCGGTTTTTTCTCGACGCGACGGAGACGGGCGATCTACTGCCGCTTGCTGGCGTCGAGTACGTCGTCGGTGCGGAGTCGCGGAGCGATACGGGCGAGCCGCACGCTACTGAAGATGCAGAGCCCGACAACGTGCAGGGGCTGACGTGGTGCGCGATCGTCGGATACGACCCCGACGGCGACCACACGATCGCAAAGCCCGAGCAGTACGAGTTCTGGCGGCACTACCACCCTGAAGGGTGGCCGTGCGAGCTCATCAGTTACCGGATGCTGCACGTGCAGCGCGGCGACGTGATCGATTTTCCGCTGTTCGGCAACAACGGCTTTAACTTGTTCACTTACAGGCAGATCGTGGACGGCACGAAGCACACAGACGACCGCGAGGACGCGATGGTGATGAACTGGCCGATGAACGACTACTATGTCGGCTCCGTGTTAGACGTGCCCGACTCGGTCGCCTCGGAGCACTTTGAGGCGGCGAAGCAGCTGACGCTCTCGATGCTGTACTGGCTGCAGACCGAGGCGCCGCGCCACGACGAGGGGGTCGGCTATCCCGAGCTGCGGCTGCGGCCCGACCTCACCGGCACCCCGGACGGGCTGGCGAAGGCGCCGTACATCCGGGAGTCGAGGCGGATACGTGCAGCTTTCACGGTGTGCGAGCAGCACGTATCGGCGGATAGCAACCCTGGGCTGACGGTTGCGCCTGGGTTCGTCGACTCGGTTGGGATCGGGGCGTACCGCATCGACCTGCACCCCTCGACCAACGGGCGGGGGACGATCGACCTCTCGTCGCTGCCGTTCCAGATCCCGCTGGGGTGCCTGGTGCCGGTGCGAGTGCAGAACTTGGTTCCGGCTTGCAAGAACATAGGGGTGACGCACATCACGAACGGTTGTTACCGTCTGCACCCTGTCGAGTGGAACATCGGCGAGGCGGCGGCGGCTCTGGCCTCCGTGTGTCTGCGAAACAACGTGGCGCCACAGGCGGTTTATCGCGAGCAGTCGCTGACGTGGGACGTGCAAATCGCGCTCAGCAAGCTCGGCGTGATGATCACGTGGGGCGACGTCGAGACACGCGCGCTATGAGATCGTGACGTGCTCTTTAAGCTTCGTTGCGGCTGCGACGTTCGTGCGATGGCCGCTGCGCTGCGCGACGACGTTGAGCAGTTGTGGCGGAACTCCAGAAAGATAGAGGTCGCCGATGAGGTCGAGCGCCTTGTGCCGCGCGGGCTCGTCGTCGAACTTTGCTTTGTTCACGTAACCGCTGCTGCCGATGACGAACGCGGTCGTTTCATCGAGGCCCTTGCCGAGACCTGCCTTGCGGACCATCTCCATCTCCTCTTCGAACGCAAACGTGCGCGCGGGCGCGATTTCGTCTGCGTATTTGTTTAGTGAAAGGACTTCGAAGTGTTGCGAGTGCGGCCAGCGATCGCCGCACTCGAACTCGTATCGCCAGTGTCCGTTCCCCGAAGAGATCGCGATCTTCACGTCGCCGTCGACGTGGAACACGCGCGCGAAAGGACCATCGACTGTTGCTTCGCCCCGGGCGGGGAGTCCGACCGCGGAAACGCCCTGATAAAAAGCAAGCGAGCACCCGTCCATCGCTGGCAGTTCGTCGCCGTCCACCTCGACCTCCGCGTCCGTCACGCCGAGCCCGGCGAACGCGCTCATGAGGTGCTCCACGGTCGAGACCTCGCCCAGGCGGGTGCAGCGGGAGGTGTCGGTGACGTTCTCGGGCGACGCAGCCCAGCGGGTGGCCCCGCGGCGGAAGGCGATCCCCTCTGCGCCTGGATGGACGAGGACCGTGATTGGCTCCCCGGAGTGGAGGCCGCGCCCCTCGAACCGGACCGAGTCCGTGGGGGTTCGGCGTACAAACCTATTCATTTCGGCGCAAGGCTTCGACCTCGTCCTCCAGCTGCTTGAGCCGCTTGAACAGTTCGGGCAGCCGCGTCTGGAGGGCCATGACCCGCATGGCCGAGACGATCGGCAGCGGAGGAAGCCCGAGGTACTCGCCCGGCTCGTCGAGGTCCTGGAAGACCCCGCTCCGCCCTCCGATCACGACCCCGTCTCCGATGGAAACGTGGTCGGCTACGGCAGAGTCGCCACCGATCGAAACCCTGTCTCCGATCGAGGTGCTGCCGCCGACCCCGACCTGCGCGGCGAGCACGGTGTCCTCACCGACGGTGACGTTGTGCGCGATCTGAACGAGGTTGTCGAGCTTCGTCCCGCGGCCGATCATCGTCTCGCCGCACGTCGCGCGGTCGACGCACGTGTTCGCACCGAACTCGACGTCGTCTCCGATGATCACGCCTCCGATCTGCGGCACCTTGAACTGTTTCTTGCCGTCCCACACGAAACCGAAACCGTCCGCGCCGAGCACTGCACCGGAGTGCACGACGCAGCGCGCACCCATGACGACATCTTGGTAGAGCACGGCGTGCGGGAACACGATGCAGCCCTCGCCGAGCGTGCAAGCTTCGCCGACGTACGCAAAGGGATAGATGCGACTGCCGGCTCCGATGGACGCGCCGCTCTCGACGACCGCGTACGCACCGATTGCCGCAGAGCTGTCGACGTTTGCACCGGGCGACACGATCGCTGTCGGGTGCACGCCGGAAGCGAGCGGCAGTGGGCGCGCGAAACGCGACAACAGATAGCCGAACGCAGCGCGGGGGGAGTCGACGTAGATCGCGGGCCTATCGACCGTGCCGTGCCCCTTCTGAACGATCACTGCGCCGACGTTCGACGACAGGCACTTTGCAAGGTACTTCTCGCTCTCGGCGAAAGTCACGCCGGACGGATCGTCGTAACCGGCCGGGACCACTCGGGTGATGCGCAGGTCTGCGGGGCCCTTAAGCTCTCCCCCGACCATGGCAGCGATCTCGCCTAGCGTCCATCCGTGTACTTGCGTCTCCATACGAGAAACTCCTGTGTCGCATCGCGTCCTAGCGATGCGTCGCGCGTTCTGCGGTACCGATAGGTCTTCAAAAAGACCCCGAGCTGCGCCTCCAGGTCGGTCTTGGTCTCTCGCATCGCTACAGAGCCCGGCTGCGACCTCACCGACACCGGGCCGGAGTTTACTGAAGACGACGCACCCGGAACCGCCGGAAGCTGAGCCCCTGGGTCGAGCGCGGTCGGTTCCAGCGTGGCGAGGGCGTCCCGAGTGATCTTGTCCGCCTCCGCCTGGGCCCGACTCAGAGCGTCGTTGCGCCTAGCTTCCGCGCGCTGCCCGATCGCCACGAGCCGCGCCTCTCGGGCAGCCTCGATGACAGCCATCCTGCGTGCGGCCTCGGCCCTGAATGCATCATCAAGGGCAATGATCTGCTCTCGGATCGCGCGCGCCGCCAGGAAGCGCTTGTGGGCCTTCTCGTTGCTCTCCAGTGGCACTTTCAACGAGCGGGGGTCGGGGTCGGGGAAACCGACGATCTGGGCGAGCTCAAAGCGAAGGGGCTCGACCTTCTTGGCGTGCTCAAGGAACACCGCGTGCAGCGCGTCGACCTCCTTCGTGAGGAACGCTGTGTACTCCTCGTCGGCGGCGTCCGTCTCCGCCTTTGCGGTAAGGGCGACCTCGTTAAGGTACGCACTGCGCAGTCGCTTGAGCACGGCCTGAGCGGCGTCGCGCTGGGTTTGGCGGTAGACGTTGAGCGCCTCGATCGCGCGCTCCTCTGCAGAACCAAAGAACACGTCCGTACTACCGAGCGGTGCAATGCTCTGCTCGAGCGCGTACGCTTCGACGTTGAACCCTACGGCCGGGCCGGTCGTGGTCGACGAGCGCAGTTCAGCCGCGTCGAGGTCGACGTAGACGAGATCGGGGTCTGGGGCGCAGCCCCAAACCCCGACCAAGACGAGCAGGAGGCCCTTACTTGTTCGCTTCCTTAACTGAGTCTGCCGTAATGTCGTTCGCTGCATAGACCACAGCCGATGAGGAGAAGACGATCGTAAAGCCCTTTGACTTTGCGACTGTCGCAGCAGCCAGTGTCGCCTTGTCGACCGCGCCGTTCTGTTCGGTCGCCTTCAATAGGTCGAAGTCGTTCTCAAAGTCCGCCTGGTATTGCGCAAGGATCTCCGCAGAGTTCTGGAAAGTGCGGCTCAGCGACATGAGCTGTTGTCGCTCCGGCTCCGTCGGGTTCGGAAGCCCGTTGAGCCGCTCATACTCTTTGCCCGCGTTGTCAACGGCGGTCCTGATGCCGGCAAGCTCAGTCTGCTCCGCGTCGGTCTTGACTTCCTTGAGCTCGAGCAAGCGCAGCCTGGTGGCCTGCTCGTCCGTGATGACGCGGTGGTCGCGAATGAAGGTCAGCACGGCCACGCGCGCCTTGCGCGCGGTCTCGACGCGGTTGGTCGTCTCCGTATTGATCTTGCTGTCCATGATCACCTTTCGAAGGTCGACCACGCCAAACTTCTCTTTGCCGTCTTGGAAGCCGCTGCCCAGCATGATTCCTGCCAAAACAGCTGCGAAGAGCCACCCGGCGAGACCCGTCTTGTTGCCTGTCTGTGTGTTCATTGTTCCGTTCCTAGAAGCTACTACCGAAAGCGAAGTGCGTTCTGCTTCCTCCTTGGTCGTTGAATGCGAAATCGATGCGGATCGGCCCGACTGGGGTCTTGAACGAGACTCCGAGCCCATAGCCCAGGTGGAAGCTCGGAGAGCTGCTTTGACCGAAGGAGGAGATTCCAGGATACCCACCCCAGGCTCCGCCATAGTCCGAGAAGGCTATGACGCTGAACTTGTCGTTGATCGGGTGTCGGTACTCGAGGGTCCCGACAAGCGATTGTTTGCCCCAGTACCGTTGGCTCTCGTATCCGCGCAACGAACCGAGCCCGCCGACGAACATCTGCTCGAAGAACGGTACGTCGCCTGAGATGATCCCGTACGTCGCCTTCGCTGCGAGCACGGGACGGGCCTTTGTGATCGGCGTGTCCACTGGCACTGCTTTCGACCAGTACCTGCGATAGTCGAGCGTCGTGCGCAGATAGTAGTTTGGGCCGAGGATGTTGTCGAACGTCGTGACCGTGCCGCCGATCCGGGAGATGTTGCTGTAGCTCGGCTCGATCATGATGCTGGCGCTCTCGCCCTGGAACGGTTCTGTAGTCGGGTGCCGAGTGTCGCGGTCGAAGCCGAACTGGAGCGCAAGGATGTCGCCGTCCTGTTGGATGAAGCTGTCTGGGTCGGTCGTGTCGAAGTCGATCGACCTAATGTTCTCATAACGGAACCCCACGCGTGCGCGGTTCTCCCTTGCGATCGGTCTGGAGAACATGAGCGATCCGCCAGTTCTCCTCTCGTCGAACCGCGAGCCCTCCGTCGGCCCCTCGAACCCGCCAAGTCCGTTACCCGCGAAGTTGTAAACGACCCGCGAGTACGCCCTCACGCTCAGCGATGTGTTCTTTGCGTCATAGAACCTGTTGCTCCACGCGATCTCTGCGCTCGCGCCGTTACCGACCGTCGCCTGTGACAGGTTGACGCCGATCGCCTGACCCGAGCCACGGAAGTTTGAGTCGCTGTAGCTGACGAAACCGACGAGGCGGCTCTGTGGGTCGAGTGCGACGCCACCGTTGATCTGACCGGTGCGCGCCTCGACGAACTCGATCTCGATGTCATAGACCGCAGGCTGCGCCGTGTCGACGCGCCGAGGACGCAGGTCCTCGAACCAGCCCGTCGAGAGAATCTCCTCAAGATCCTTCCGGATGAGGTCTTCGTTGTAAGCGTCGCCCGGTTTGACCTTCATCATCCTGCGGATGATCGCCGGGTCCGTGCGCTTGAGCCCGATCAGTCGGATCTCGTTGACGCGCGGCTCGAGGATCGAGATAAGGAGCGTCCCGCGCGACTCCGGGTCCGGCTGCAGTCGGTCGATACCGACCAAGTAGCCCCTGTCGGCGTAGAGGTTCTCGATCGCCTCCTGAATGCGGACCTGGAAGCGGTTGTTGTAAATCTTTCCGAGCTCTTGTATCTGCACGACCGCCGCGGTCAGGTCCGCTGTCGAGACGACAGTGTTGCCGCGGAACGATATCTCGCGTATGATCGGGTTCTCTGCGACCTCGACGATGAGCTCGACTTCGGTCTCGGTCAAGGTCCGCGCGAGGATCTGCACGCTGCTGAAGTAACCGAGGTCCATGACGCGCGACTCGTCGGCACGGAGCTGCGTGGTCTGCACCACGCTGCCCTCCTTGGTCTGCATCGCCGCCTTGATCGCGACTTCGCTTATGTTGGTCGCGCCGCGCACGGTGATGGTGCGCACGACGGACTGTTGGGCCAACGCGACCGAAATGGTCAGCAGGGACAGGGATACGACGGTGAATCCTTTCACGCTAAAGCTACTCCTCAGCCACTCCCGGCAATTAAGACGGTTCGGCCAATATACCGTTTTGCCGCCATTGGTTGGTTCCCGTTAGAACCGTCGTGCCCAATTGAGCTTGAGGCGCCAAGGGACGTCTTGGTTGAGTCCAAGGCTGAGCCTGACGCGGCTGAAGAACGCGTCTTCCATCGGAAGTCGGTACGTGAGCTGGACTTCGTACTTGAGCCGTTCACCCGGGTTTGGTGAAAGCTGGCGATTGACCTGGAGCATGAGGCCTTTCCCAATGACTTTTCCAGCACCGATCACGGTCTGGTCGAACGGGTTGTAGTCGATCGAGATGTAGTCGAGCCCGAGGTCTTGTGCAAGCCCTGAAGTTAAGGCGTTGGAGGCCGATGGAAGGCCTACTGTGTACAAGGTTCCGCGCAAATCTATGTTAGATCCGCCGTGCGCGATGCCCTCGATCAGTTCCTTGTGTCCGAGGATCGCCATGATCTGGTCGCTCGAGAGGTCCGGCGGGTCGCTGCTCGCCGTGATGCGAAGTCCGCTCTCCTCCATGAGGTTCCCGCGGATCAGGAGCTGGATCTGGTACGCCTCGTACTCGTTGGCGGTGCGGCGCGCGCTGATCGTCGTTCTGCCCTCGAGGTTGAGGTCGACCCGCGCGGTCGGCGCGTCGCCCAAGGTACTGCGATAGCCGACGATGATCGAGCCGCCTTCCTCGATCGTGATCCGCGCGGTCGGCATGTCGAACCGTCCGCCCGTCACCGTGAGAGGAAGAGAGACGTCGGGGTTCTGAAGGCTGCCGCTGATCCGGCCGGAGCCGAAGAACACGATCCGGGTGGTGTCGGTGACGATCCTCGCGCCCGGACCGACCGTCACCATGACGTTCTCGAAAATGGGATCGATGGGATAGATGAGTGCGGAATCTCCGCCGGCAAACTCGTCCGGGAGCCGTACGAAAACTTCATTGAGTGCGACGCTCCCGTTGATCCTCGGCGATGCGATCGTTCCAGTCACCTTGAGGTCCGGCGTAACGACCGTCGCGCCAGATGCGCTCTCTGCGCTCGGCAGCACGAACTGGATCCTCATCGCGTCGAGCTTCACCGTTCCGTCGATCGTGGTTTGCTGCTTGATCTCTTCAAGGCTGATGTCGCCGGCGAAGACGTCGGGGAACGCAGCGTTGAAATCGAGCGAGCCCGTTCCACCTGTCGCTCCGGCGAACGTGCCATCGAGCTTTGCGTCGCCGTCGTTCCAGTAGGCGTTGATGTCGACGTTCCTGTACAGCGATCCGACGGTCAGCGCAAGGACCTCGCCCTTCGCGTGCAGCTCCGCGTTGATCTTGAGGTCTTCTAGAAGCCCTACGATCGTCGCCTGGCCGTTCACCTTCCCTACTGAAAGCGCAGGGTCGATCACCGTGACGTGTGGCGCAAAGTCTTTGAACAACCTGTCGCTGAAGACCACTTTCACGTTCATCGGTTCGCGCGGAGCAGGCGCTTCGTAGAGCGAGGACACGGGGATCGTTCCACTGACGTCTCCGATCAGGCCCTTGTAATTGATCGTCCCGAACAGGTTTGCGACGCCGTTTGCGACCTCGATGGCGTTGAAGTTCACGGACAGGGGCAAGTTGACCGCGCGCTCGCCTTCGAAGTATCCGAGCTTCTCCGTATCGAGGGTCGCAAAGCCGCTGGGATTGTCGTAGGGGCCGTCGACCTGGAAGGCGAACTTCGTCGCCTCCCCCGACAGTAGGGGCACGACTGGGAAGAGCGTGTGCAACCACGCGGCCTGGAAGTTGCTCAATTCGCCGTTCAACCCCAACACGCCGCTCTCCGATACGGTGCCGTGCACGTAGAACTTGGTGTCGCCATGGATCCAGAACGGGCTCTCCTGCTCAGGGATGGTCCAGACGCCGGCGGCGCGGTTCGCCGTGGCGTGCAGCTCGCCCGCGTCTCTACCGCGCACCTCGAGCTCGGTCAGGACCAGCGTGTCGACGCTGATGGTGGGGTCGTCGGTCTTGCCGCTAATCGTCACGCCCGCATTGAGCAGGCCCTTTGTGTTCTCCATGAGATCGAGGAGGTCGCGGGGCCAGTCTTTGATCGCTTTGCCTGCCCCATCAATCACGTCCTGTATAAGAATGTTGTAGACGAGCACTTCTCCCTCGACCTCTTCCGTGTCCAGGTTGTACTTGCCGCCAGAAAGTTCGATGTACCGTTCCAACGAGCCGACCTCGACGCTCGCGGTCACATCCCGTCCTTTGAGTTCGGCTTTCAAGAACCCTTGGCCGACTACGGTGTCGTTCACGGTGAGCATTCCGACGTTCACGTCCAACAAGCCACCTTGCAGTCCGTCCTCGTCAAACGTCAGCGTTAGCGGCCCAGAGGCTAGCCCGTCGAGCGAGAGAGCATAGTCGGAAAGCGGCACCTTTGAGAGCGGAACGTCGATGAGCTCCGACACCAACGAACCGCTGTTCGTCGTAAAGTCGAACTCTCCCGAACCGGTCAGCTTGCCCCCTCCAATGTTGACGCTGAGCGACGGGCTCATCACCCTGTTCTTGTCTCCAATGAGTTGCATCTCGGCAGAATCGATTTCGACTCCGCCAGCGAAGACCGTGCCGGCAACCAGAGTCGCCGAGAGTTGTGGATCGTCCATGGTCCCCTTGATGACGCCGTCCTTTACTGTCACCGCGCCGACCGTCTGTTCGACGAGCCACTCCTCGAGCCGCACTTCTGAGCCTGAGAACTTTCCATCGAGGGAGTGGTCCGACCAGAGCATGGTGCCCTGCGCATCGATCTGGCCCGAGCCGGCGCGTGCTGTAATGCGGTCGAACGTCAGGCGCTGGCCGTTGGACCGCCAGTCTGCGACGATCTGCGGGACCTTTCTCTCCAACGCCTCAAACCCATAGACCTCAAGCCGTCCGTTCGCGACCGGTGCGTCCCGCGTCCCACCGATGTTCGCCTTGAGGAACCCGACTCCGTTTAAGTTGTCGGACGCCATCGAGACGTCCAGCCCGCCGCCGTTGACCACGAACGACAGCGCGCCGTCTTCCCACTTTATCGATCCGTTCGCAGAAATGACTCCGTTCTCACCGTTCGAAGTCAGCCGCTCGAGGTAAGCGCCCGTTCCATCGATCTTTCCTCGCAGTTCGAACACGCCGACAGACATCAGCGGACCGCCGGTGACCTGCACTCCGCCGCTTCCGCGCGCGTAGATCTCTGCGACCGGCTCGCCGATCGAGCCCTGCAGCACGGCGTTGATCGCGACGACCCCTTTCAGGCGGTCCGTACCGAAGCGCTCCGCGATCGGTTCGATCCTGCCGCGCTTTGATTCGACTCCGCCGCTCAGCGCACCGGACTTGAAGATCACTTGCGCCGCGCCCGCGTACTCGACGCCCGACCACACGCCCTCATCGATCCTGGCAACGATCCGCTCCTGGTCGAGCCGCACGTGTCCGACGAGGTCGGTGGTGGTCTCGCCACCGTAATTGATCTCCGCGACGGTGAGCGCCCCGTCGAACAAGAACTTTTCACCGTCGGTGTCCATGTTGCCGTCGAACGTCGCACCCCTGAACTTGACCCCCGGCTCGATGTAGTCAGACACAAGCTTTGGAAGGTACGTCTCCGATTCTGCGCTCGCCACGAGCGCACCTGTCATGTGGAACTTGTCGCCCGTGCGGATGTTTCCGTCGAACTGCGCGACGATCCCTTTCTGTGACGCAGTCCCTTTGAAGACCAGCCCTGAACCGTCGATCGATACTTCTGCCGAAACCGTCGCGTTGCGCAGGGTCTCCGCCGTCGTCACGCCACGACCTTCGATTGTGCCCGTGCCCGTCAACACTAGACCGGAGGACGGGTCGGACCACGCGTGGAACACGCCGTCGACGACGAGGCTGTCCGCCGATATGCTCGCGAACTCTCCAAGCAGCTCTTCATCGAGGAACGGGTTGAGGAAACCGAGCAGCGGCTTGAGCTCGCTCTTCTCGATCCTCGCGTCGGCGATCAGCTTTCCGTTCTCGGTGTAGGAGCCGCCAGCGCTCGCGCTCACATCCATCGCAGAGAGATCGGCCCTGAACATGTATGTGCCGCCTGCTCCGTCCACTCCTGCGTTGTGCAGAGTGATGCGGACGGGCGGCTCGTCCAGCGCGTCGTCGCTGAACACGATCACCCCTTGTTTTGTCACAAACCGAAACGCGCCGCCGGTGATCTCTTCCTCCGCCGATTTGGGGAGCATTCCGAGGACGTCGAGCGAGCCGTCCTTCAACCGCCGTGCGCGGATGACCGGATTGTTGAGCTGGAAGATTCCGACGTCGCCGTCCATCGCAAACTCGACCACATCGGCGGAAGCGACCTCCTGGCCGTCCGGCCCGAACACGCGAACGCGCTGAACAAACCCCTGCATCGTATCGAGGTCGAACTGGTAGGAGTCGGCCGTCGCCAACATCATGCCGCGGTCCGACTCGTAGCGGTACTCGATCGGGACGCCTGGGGCCGTCAGCGTGTGTGCGCAGCGCACGACGTACGCCCCGCCCCAGACAGCCAAGATCACTGCCGGAGCGCGCAGACCGAGGCCCAGGACGAACATGAGCCCCCGCCAGGCGAATCGGAGGGGGGTGCGCACGCGAAATCTACTACTAGGATAGACGCCTTTTAGGAGCCCGCTGGCACGGTCGGGGCCATTCTTGCCAGTCTTTCCTTCATCACTTTCTCGCTGAACGCGATGGCGTTGTACGAGCTTCGGATGAACGGGCCGCTCGCGACGAACGCGAACCCGAGTTCATCGCCGATGGCCTCGTACTCCTTGAACACGTCTGGGTGGATGTATTCCACGACGGGCAAGTGCTTCATCGTCGGGCGCAGGTACTGGCCGATCGTGACCGCGTCCACTCCGATGTTTCGCAGATCTACCAGGGTCTTAAGCACTTCCTCGCGGGTCTCTCCGAGGCCGAGCATGATCCCGGACTTCGTGTAGATCGAGGGATCGATCTCCTTGACTTTTGTGAGCACGCCCATCGTGCGCGCGTAGCGCGCTTGCGGTCGCACGATCGTGTGCAAGCGCTCGACTGTCTCAATGTTGTGGTTGTATATCTCAGGATGCGCGTCGCACACCGTACGGATGCACTCTTCTTTTCCTTTAAAGTCCGGAGTGAGCACTTCGACGATCACGTCCGGCAGTTCCTTGTGCAGCGCGCGGATCGTCTTTGCGAACTGCTCCGCGCCCTCGTCCTTCAGGTCGTCGCGCGCGACGCTCGTGACGACGACGTGCCGCAGCCCAAGATCGCGCGTCGTCTTGGCGACGTTGAGCGGCTCGAAAGGATCAAGTTCCAGCCCCTTACCTACCTTTATCGCGCAGAACCCGCACGATCTGGTGCAAGTGTCACCGAGGATCATGAACGTAGCGGTCTTCTTGCTCCAACACTCGGGCAAGTTGGGGCAACGCGCCGATTCGCAGACCGTGTGCAGGTTTTTCGAGCGCATCATCTGCTCGACCTGCTTGATCGTGTCCGGGCGCGGCAGCCGGATCTTCAACCAGTCCGGGAGCCTCTGCGACATGGGTTAAGTATGGCAGTCGCAAGAGACCCCGTCAGGCCGTACCACCCATCGTTCATCATTGAGGCGTGAGCACCCCCGCTCCGACGATGCGCTTTCGCGAGGTCCTGCCGCCCGAAGACCTCTCCAAGCTCGTCGCGTGCTTCTGGGAGTTCGTCTCCGGCCCGGACTTGCCGCCCGGTCACATCCACACCATCCCGGTCGACGGATGTACGTCGATCAGCTGCCTCATCGGGGCTGGGCCCGTGGGAATCATCGGGCCGCGATTGGAGAGCTACCGGATTCCGGTCTTTCCCAATTCAATGTATTTGGGCGTGCGCTTCATGCCCGGCGCGACGGACGCAACCATTGGTGTCGAAGGAGCGAAGCTGCGCGACTACGTCGGACTCTTGGACATTGTCGCACCCGGACTAGCCTCTGGCTTTCGCTCGGCCTTGCGACCAGGAACGACCCTCGATGAAGTCGTCCACGACCTTGCTGCCGTCGTCCGCAAGTGGTCGGACGGGCGCACGCCCCCGGACGAGATCGTCCAAGCCGCAGTCGCGGCGATCTCGATGAGCGTCGGCACGGCGCGCGTTTCGCAGATCACCAAGAAGATCGGCCTGAGCGAACGACAGTTCCTTCGCCGCTTTCAGAGAGCGGTCGGGCTGACGCCGAAACAGTTCGCCCGCGTCGTCCGCTTTCGCGCCGCGGCCGTCGACGTCGCAATGCGCGACGCTAAGAGCTGGGGCGAGGTCGCCGCACAGCGCGGCTACTCGGACCAGTCGCACCTCGTTCGCGACTTTGCCGAGATCCTCGGCATGACGCCGACCGAGTTCAAGAGCGTGTTCGCGCCCGGCATCGAGCACGTCGACGTCCGTTAGATTGTCGCTTTTCTTCAAGCTTCGCGCCGCCCCGAGCTCGTACAATCTCAATATGAGAAGCCGCGCCCTCATCGTGCTCTGTGCAACCCTTGCCGCCATCGTTGCACTCTCCGCCCCCTTCCTTGGCCAATCCAAGGACCTCACGGGCCCACTCAAGGAGGCGCAGTTCCTCGTCGGCACGTGGGAGGGAGAGGGCTGGGTGATGACGCAGTCCGGCCGAGAGGAGTCGACCGTACGAGAGGTAATCACCCCCAAGGCAGGCGGCACAGTCATTTCGCTCGAGGGCCTTGGCAAGGACAAGAAGACCGGCGCGGTCGTGCACGACGCCTTTGGGGTCATGTACTTCGACCAGCAGTCGAAGTCCTACAAGATGCGTTCGTTCGTCGCGTCCGGACAGGGAGGCGAGTTCCCTGCGACGATCAAGGACGGCGTGATCGTATGGACGATGAACGCCGGCCCGCGCGAGATCCGCTACACCATCAAGCTAGACGGCCAGAAGCGGTGGCACGAGATCGGTGAGATCAAGCTCGAGGCAGACAAGTGGACGCAGTTCTTCGAGATGACGCTCACCAAAGTCAAGTAACCGTTCACAATGGGGCCATGAACACGCTCGTCGCCGTGGCCCTCTTGTCGCCGATCTTCCAGAACCAGCCGAAGCCCACGGTCCTGTTCGACGGCAATACCCTTGACGGATGGACGAAGGTCGGTGGGGGCGAGTGGTCGGTCGAGGGCGGCACGATCGTCGGAAAGAGCAAGCCCGGCCAGCCGCAGGGGCTGCTCGTCTACAAGGAGCCGGTCAAGGACTTCATCGCAAAGTGCAGCTTCAAGATCAGCGCGGGCGACAGTGGCTTCTACTTCCGCACCAAGCGCATCGAAGTGGACCCGTTCTGCGAGGGGTTCCAGGTCGAGATCGACATCTCGCCCGAGACCGGCGGCATCTACGAGACCAACGGCCGCGGCTGGGTCGCGTTCCCCGACGCGAAGCTGCACGAGCAGTCGAAGTACAAGGCCGGCGAGTGGGCGACCCTCGAGGTCTACGCGGTCGGCACGCGCTATAAGGTGTACGTCAACGGCACGAAGATCACCGACATCA
>JANWJY010000123.1 GCA_025451715.1 Fimbriimonadaceae bacterium
GAGGAGTGCAAGGGTCAAGGGCATCTCACTTCAGCGACCAGGGGCCGCGCCGTCGGCGCTTGTTGACTTTCACCATCGCCCGCGCGATCTCACGGTACATCTTTGCGCGAGCCGTCGCGCCCTTCACGATGCCAAGCTTTTGCTCCTTGTGCGTGTTGGCAACGCCGCGGAGCACGGTCTTGAAAACGGTGGCCTTCAACCTCTTTGCATACGTCGTGATCGTGACCTCCGCTCCCATCCTAATCTCGGGGAGGAACGGCACGGCCTCGAAGAGCTTGCGGTACATGGCCCGCTGGCCGCTGAGGAACGGGGTGATGACCTGCCCCGTGTCGCTCCAGAACTTGCCGCCGCGGAACACGCCGATGCACATGTCGCACTGCCCGTTCAGGAGCGGACGGATGAGCTGGTCGACGTGGTGCGCCCGCAGGCCGATGAGGTCGGCGTCGAAGAACGCGATGACGTCGGCGTCGGTGTGTGCGACACCCGCGCACATTGCGCCACCCTTGCCGACGTTGAAAGGAAGCTCGACGACGCGGACTCCCTCGAACTTCCTTGCCTCCGCGACCGTGCCGTCCGTCGAACCGTCGCTAACGACGATCACTTCGTCGACGAGTCCAGCAGCGAGGACCGGCCTGAGCGCCTCCGCAATCCTGTGCGCCTCATTGAAGGCGGGAATGACGACGGCCGCTCTGAGCGGTCTGTTCGGTGGCACGAAGTGAGCCGTGCGCTTACCCAAAGAGGCCCCGACCTTCCAGTCGTGCCCTGACCTTTTCCTCGATTTTAGACCCGGCATGGTTGAAAGCGCGACCGACCGTTCCAAGGCCGGAGTTCAATGGCAGGATATACCGCAAATTCTGAAACGAATGCTGAGGGTTCCAGCGGCGCTTATAGGGCTCGTCCCCGCGCATAAAGTCGAATTTGGTGCATCCCTCAGCTATAGCCTTACTTATCGAGTCTGCGACCAAGAGCGTTCCAGGTGACAGGGCTTTCAGCGCGGGATCGAACCCACACTGGTAAAAGAACCTACTGTCCGCGACCTGCATTGCATAGATCACTCCCGCGGGCACGCCTTCTGACTCGAGGACGGACATCCTGAGGTGATCGTCCTGCGCTAGCGACGCGACGACCTCGGTGTGGAACGCCCTGAGCCTCTTCGTCGCGAACGCGCCTGGTTGCCACTTCGATCGCCACCGCCTTGAATGAAGCTCGAAGAACGACCCAATGGCACCTGTCGTGTTCGTGGGCTCGACGTCCACGATGCGCGCCTGACTGGAAGTGAACGGTTCTTTGCTCAATCGACGGCAGTCGAAGCGAAGGCTCTTGCTCAGGCCAGCGAGATACTCGTCGTACGAATTGGGAAGGTCGAGCACGAGGCACTTCGCCTGGAGATCTGGTTCGTTCTCTCCTAGGGCCGGACTGACGCCGTCACGGAGCTGCTGCAGGTCGATGAGGTCGATGTCTCTGATGTCTGCGAAGTGGGATACGAGCGCCGCGAAGACGCTCTGCTGGTAGCCTTTGCGCGCAAGCGGGTGCAGGTAGTCGCTCTGGCCGGTCCCGATCGGCCGCAGTGTCCGCCACGGTGAGGCTGTCTTATAGAGCGGATAGAGCCCGACGAGGTCGTCTCCCTCGTTTACCGTGAGCCAATACGGTTTCCTCTTGCCGCCGAAGTGCCACCACCACGACTTCGTCCAAGCAGGAGTCTGGAACGGCGTCGCGAACACGGAGTCATAGAGGAGCTCCCGCCACTGAGAAACGAGCCCCGGGTCGGGAAACTCGCCCGGTAAGACCGAGACGGTCAGCACGCGCGGTCCATCCTTATCGCGTCGCCGTGGCCTGCGCGCAGAACTCTTTGACTTGCTCTGCGGCGAAGCGGACCTGGTCGTCGCTCAGGTGCGGGTGCACCGGCAACGAGAGGACCTGCTTGCTCACCAGTTCGGTGACCGGAAGGCTGCCATTGCCCGCTCCATACGCCCTGTACGGTTCGTGCAGGTGCAGTGGCACGGGATAGAAGATGCTGCAGTCGACCTCCTTTGAACGAAGGTAGTTCATCAGATCGTCGCGCTGGTCGGTGCGGACGGTGAACTGATGCCATGTGTGGTTGTTGCCCTCGGTCGTGACCGGGGTGATGACCGGTGTGCCCTCAAGTTCCTTGATATAGGTGTTCGCGATGACCACTCGGCGGCGGTTCCAGTCGGCGAGCCGCTCCCACTTCTCGCACAGCACCGCGGCCTGGATCTCCGCCATCCGGCTCGTGTAACCGAGGTCATCGTAGTAATAGCGCTCCTTGCCCATGCCGTGGATGCGCAGCGAAAGCGAGCGCTCCCTGACCTCGTCGTCGTTGGTGAGGATCAGTCCACCGTCACCTGCTGCGCCGAGGTTCTTGGTGACGTAGAAGCTGATTCCTGCCGCTTTGCCGAACGCGCCAGCGTACTTTTCGTCGTTGTGGCTCAGGAGCGACTGCGCGGCGTCCTCGATCACGGTCAGTCCGTGCGCGTTTGCGATCTTCATGATCGCGCGGATGTCGCTGAGCTGGCCGAACAGGTGGATCGGCATGATCGCCTTCGTCCGCGAGGTGATCGCCGCCTCGATCTTCTCGACGTCGATGTTGAAGGTCGCGGGGTCGATGTCGACGAACACTGGCTTCGCGCCAAGTTGGGCGATGACCTCGACGCTCGCCACGAACGTGAACGCGGTGGTGATGACCTCGTCGCCCGGGCCGATGTTGCAGGCCTGCAGGGCGATCTTGAGCGCGTCGGTGCCGCTGTTGACGGCGATCCCGTGCTTGACTCCGTGCGCCGTCGCGAGGGTCTCTTCGAGCCTCTTGCCCCACTTGCCAAGCACGAACGCGCTGTTGTCGAGGATCTCGGCTATCGCCTCGTCGAGCTGGATGCGGACTTCGGCGGTCTGGGCGTTGAGGTCGAGGAAGGGGACTCGCATGGTGTGCTCTTAGGGCAGATTGTATCAGGTCGTGGGCCCGATTGAGGGGGCCCGTCACGATTGCGGGCGGCTCGCGGGGACGCTCGCCCTCCCTGCGATAGAATCCATGCGTGCGCGCTCCTTGCCCCGTGGTCCTTGCCAGCGCATCGCCGCGCAGGCGCGAACTACTCGCACGATTGCTGGACGGGTTTGACGTGGTCCCCGCGCACGTGGACGAGGACGCGCTGACCGACCCAGACCCGTGGGTGACGGCGCAGCGGCTGGCGCGGGAGAAGGCGCTGGCCGTGTTTGGCTCGCGTCCCGATGCGCTCGTGATCGCTGGCGACACCGTGGTGGCCCTGCAGGATGGCGATTCATGGAGACAGCTTGCGAAGCCAGTTGACGAATCGGATGCGGCGAGGATGTTGCGCGATCTGTCGGGCCGCACGCACACTGTGATTACGGGCGTGTGCCTTGTGTGGCCCAAAGGGATGTCGGCGTTCACCGAGGCTTCTCGCGTGACATTTCGCGCGCTGACTATCGAAGAGATCAAGCGCTACGTCGCGACCGGCTCGCCGCTCGACAAGGCTGGGGCATATGGGCTGCAAGACGAGTCGCAGGACTTTATCGAGAAGGTCGAGGGGGACTTGGACAACGTGATTGGGCTGCCTGTGGCGCGGCTGAGAGAGGCGCTGCAATCGGTAAGATGAGCGTGCGATGAAACGACGGGACTTCTTGAAGGCTGCCGGGGCGGCGGGCATGGCGGCGATAGGTGCGCAGATCGGCGGCGGTTATGGGCAGACCGCGAAGGCGCCGCGCAAGCAGGGCAAGAGCATGGTCGGCTACGCCGACAAGAAGATGGACACCGTGCGCGTCGGGTTCATCGGCGTCGGTGCGCGCGGGAGCGGGCACGTCTCGCAGATGCTGCAACTCCAAGGCGTCGAGGTCAAGGCGATCGCCGACCTGTATCCTGACCTCTGCCAGAACGCTGCACAACAGTGCACCAGCAAGGGCCGACCTGCCCCTACGCTCTACGGTCCTGGCAAGGACAGCTACAAGGCGATGCTGCAGCGGGACGACATCGACATCGTGATCATCGCCACTCCGTGGGAGGAGCACGTTCGCATGTGCGTCGACGCGATGAACAACGGCAAGCACGCGTTCACCGAAGTTCCCGCCGCGTACACGCTCGATGACTGCTGGAGGCTCGTCGACACGAGCGAGAAGACGCAGCGGCATTGCATGATGATGGAGAACGTGAACTACGGCCGCGAGGAGCTGCTGTGTTTGAACATGTGCCGGCTCGGCGTTTTCGGCGAGCTGCTCCACGGCGAGGCCGCGTACATCCACGACCTGCGCGGGCAGATGAACGAAGTCGTGCGCGGAACCGGGTCCTGGCGCACGGTGCACTATCAAAAGCGCAACGGCAACCTGTACCCCACGCACGGGCTCGGCCCGGTCGCGCACTACATGGACATCAACCGAGGCGACCGTTTCGACTACATGTCGTCGGTCTCGTGCAACTCTCGTGTGCGCTCTATCTACGCGAAGGAGAAATTTCCGCCGGACCACAAGTGGAACAAAACGCCGTTTGTGTGCGGCGACCTGAACACCTCGATCATCAGGACCGTGAAGGGCAAGACGATCATGGTGCAGTGGGACGAGCAGCTCCCGCGGCCGTACACGCGGCACAACTTCATCCAGGGCACGAAGGGCGCGTGGGGCGGGTTCCCGAACCGTTGCACAATCGAGGGGGTCAGCAAGTCGACCGACTCCTGGGACGAGAAGACCGAGCTGCAGAAGTTCTTCGACGCGTACGACCACCCGCTCTACAAGCGCGTCGCGAACGACCCCGCGAACCAGGGCGGGCACGGCGGCATGGACTTCGTGATGCTGTGGCGGATCGTGTACTGCCTGCGCAACGGGCTGCCTTTGGACCAGGACGTGTACGACGCGGCTTCGTGGTCCGCTGTGACGCCACTGAGCGAGAAGTCGGTGGCGAGCCGCGGGCAGTCGCTGGACTTTCCGGACTTCACCCGCGGAGAGTGGACGAAGCGGGGCTCGGTCACGCTGGACAACTAGTCGATCCAGAAGTCGCGCAGCACGACGCGGTACGCGGGTTTGTAGAGCCTCTCGTACTCGGGTGAGTGGTCGATGGCGGGGAAGTTCTCCTTTCGCATCGCTCTGTCGAGCCGACTCCACTCTTGAGCGGTCAGCTTCTTCCACCTGTTCGTTCTTAGTCGGGAGCCTAGCGCGTCCCATTCGCGGACGAAGTCTCTCTTGTCGCTCTTGAACCTCTCTGCCGAGAGCACGAACGCCCACAGCAGCATCTCTTTGTCGCCGCCCCTTTGTTTGAACGGTCGGAGGTTGATGCGCACGAGCTTGCCGTCCGGTGTCAGCGGCTCTATTTCCGTATCGCCCTTCATCGGTGCACCGACCGTTGGCCACTCCCGGTCGAGCCACGCGCGAGGCCCGTTCTCGTCGTGGACGGCGTGTTCGCCGCCGAGCGTCGCGTGGAAGAGCCACTTGTAGGCGTCCTCGATCCGCATCTCCGGCTTCACCTGCCACTGGGCGAAGGCGTGGTCGATCAAGGTCGTTTCTGTGTGCGCGATCAGAGTAAGCAAGATTGTGCTGATCACTCAATCACCACGCTACGTGCTGGAACCGATGTGTCACTCATCTCAAATGCGCGCCCGATGTCTTGTATCGGGCCGTGGAGCTCGGCGAGGAGTTGACCTTTCTCGACGCGGTCGCCGACCGCGGCGTGCAGCACGATGCCGACAGAAGAGTCGATATAGTCTTCGCGCATCTTTCTTCCTCCGCCCATGTCGACCACTGCCTGACCGATCGTTTGCGCGTCGAGTATTGAGACCCACCCGCTTTGTTCTGCGCGAAGTTCGCTAACGTCTTTCGCACTGCACCAATCTTCACTTTCGAAAACGCCGAGGTCCGCGCCCTGCGCGGCGAACCACTCTTTCGCTTTCGCGAGCGCCGCACCGGAGTCGAGCGCCTTCTCCGCGTCGGACGCCGATCCGCGCCCGGTCGCGGTCAGGGCCATTCCGGCGAAGTGGACACAAACGTCGCGGAGCCGACCTTTTTCGCCCTTCAGCACCCGGATCGCCTCCTTGACTTCGAGCGCGTTGCCGACCGCCCGCCCGAGGGGTTGTGACATGTCGGTGATCGATAAGTGCAGGTTTAGGCCGCAAAATTGACCGATCTCTCTTAGCCACCGGGCAAGCTCCTGGGCGGCAGGGAGGGTCTTCATGAACGCCCCAGAGCCGCACTTGACGTCCAAAACCACCGTCTCCGCGCCCCCAGCGAGCTTCTTTGAAAGGATCGAGGACACAATCAGCGGCACGCTCCCGACTGTGCCCGTCACGTCGCGAAGCGCATAGAGCTTCTTGTCCGCTGGTGCGAGGCGCGGGGTCTGGCCGGTGATCGCGAGGCCGATGCGCTTGGCCTGCTCCTTCATCTCTTCGGGTGTGAGGTCCATTCGGAAACCGGGCACGGAGGAGAGCTTGTCGACCGTGCCGCCCGTGATCCCCAGTCCGCGCCCGGACATTTTCACGACGGTGAGCCCGCACGCGGCGAGAAGTGGGAGCAGGACGATCGTGGTCTTGTCTCCCACGCCGCCGGTGGAGTGCTTGTCGACCCATGGCTTGGGAAGTCCGGTGAGGTCGAGCTTCTCGCCGGAGTCCGCCATCGCTTTCGTGAGGTCCGCGGTCTCCGGAGGCGTCAGCGGGTTGAGGTACGCGGCCATGAGCCACGCGGAGAGCTGATAGTCGGGGATCGTGCCGTCCGCCGCGCCGCGCGCAAGCGCCATCAGCTGCTCGCCCGTGTTGACGCCACCTTCTCGGCGCACTTTGATCGTGTCAATAAAACTCATTCAGCACTCTGCACTCAAAACTCGTACGGTGCGCGGTTCACGCCCCGCTCCGTCACGATCGCGGTGATCAGCTCGCCAGGAGTCACGTCGAACGCGGGGTTGAACACGGGACAGCCTTCTGGAGCGATCCGCACGCCCTCGATCTCAGTCAGCTCAGAAGCGTCACGCTCTTCAATCGGGATGTCCGCACCGGTTGCAATCGTCAAATCCAAAGTTGAGGAGGGCGCGGCGACGACGAACGGGATTCCGTGGTGTTTCGCGCATACAGCGAGCATGTACGTTCCGATCTTGTTCGCGGTGTCGCCGTTGCGCGCGATGCGGTCCGCACCCACGACGATGAGATCCACGGAGCCGGCGTGCATCAGAGACGCTGCAGCACCGTCGGCGATCGAACGGAAGGGAATCTCGTCCTGTATCAGTTCCCACGCGGTCAGTCGCAGGCCCTGTTGGCGGGGACGCGTCTCGCACGAATAGACCAGCGACACCAAGCCCTGCGCAAAAGCCGTGCGGATGATCCCTAGCGCGGTGCCGTGCCCGGCTGTCGCAAGCGACCCCGTGTTGCAAACCGTCATCACGCGCGCACCAAACGCCACCAGCGTCGCACCGTGCGCGGCCAAAGCGAGGTTCATCTCCACGTCCTCGCGCTCGATCGCCTGTGCTTCGGCGAGCACGCGATCAAAAGAGAGGTCGGAGAGCGAGGCGATGCGGTCGAGCGCCCAGAACAAGTTGACTGCCGTGGGACGAGAGGCGGCAAGCTCTGCGCGCGCGGCCTCGAAGTTTGAACCCTGTTGCACAGCCAAGGCCAAACCGTACGCCGCCGCGACGCCGATCGCCGGCGCCCCCCGAACGGCCATGTCGCGGATCGCGTCCCGCACCTCCTCCCAGATCGTCAGGCGCAGCCACGAGACCCGTCCAGGTAGTACGCGCTGGTCGAGCAGCATCAGCGCGCCGTCCTTCCACTCCAGGGCCTTCACAGCCATTCGCCTGAGCGTACCAGCGGCGCCGGGTAACACCGGGAGTGATGAAGGTCTTGCTCCTGGAGGACAACCTCATGTGGTCGGTCCGCACGCGGAACGGGCTCGAGGCGATGGGGCATGAGGTCGCGGTGTTTTCGAAGGCAGATGGAGAGCTTCCCCCCGCTGACCTCGCCATCGTGAACCTCGGCGCAACACGGTTCGACGCAATCAGTGCCGTCGCGATGCTCAAGAAACGGGGCACCAAGACGATCGGGCACGTCGGCCACAAGGACAAGGAGCTTTGGAAGCGCGGCGAAGAGGCGGGGTGCGACCAGGTCGTCAGCAATGGGACCCTGGCGAACAGGCTCCAAGCCGTGATCGAGGGCGACCGGTAGAATATCGGCAGCACATGAACAAGGTCTACAACGACGCGAAGTCAGCGCTGGACGGCCTGCTCTTCGACGGTATGACGATCATGTCCGGAGGGTTCGGGCTGTGCGGCATCCCGGAGAACCTGATCGTCGCAGTGCGCGACTCGGGGGTCAAGGACATCACCGTCATAAGCAACAACTGCGGCGTCGACGACTTCGGAATGGGTCTGCTGCTGCAGACCAAGCAGATCAAGAAGATGGTCTCCAGCTACGTCGGCGAGAACGAAGAGTTCGAGAGGCAGTACCTCAGCGGAGAGTTGGAATTGGAGTTCAACCCCCAGGGCACCCTAGCTGAGAGGATCCGCGCTGGCGGGGCAGGGATTCCCGCATTCTTTGTGCGCACAGGTTTCGGCACCTTGATCGCTGAGGGGAAGGAGACGCGTGAGTTCAACGGGGAGATGTACGTGATGGAGAGCGGGCTGTTCGCCGACCTCGCGGTCGTGAAGGCGCAGAAGGGCGACCGCTGGGGCAACCTCCACTTCAACAAGACCGCGCGCAACTTTAACCCGATGATGGCGACGGCCGCGAAGTACACAGTGGCAGAGGTCGAAGAGCTTGTGGAGATCGGCGGGCTGCAGGGAGACGAAATACACACTCCGTCGATTTTCGTAGACCGCCTCATCAAGGGTCCGAAGTATGAGAAGCGGATCGAAAGAAGGACAACGAGGCCAAGAACATGATCAAGAAGCTAATACCGTTCGCCGCAATTATCGCGATCGCGGGTTGTTCGTCGTCGCCGCCGACCGCAGGCCGAACAAAGACCGAGGGGCCGACGGACATCAAAGTCACGTCCAAGGTTGGGGACACGTTCACTTACTCGATGAAGAGCAAGATCGAGGCAGTGGGAGCCGAGAAGGGAAGCATCGATTTCTCGGCAGACATGACCGAGAAGCTCGCAAAGGTAGAAGGCGGCACTTTCGATTGGGAGACGACCTTCACCAACGTCGTGGCTAAGGCAGACGGCGTCATGGCTGGGGCGGAAAAGGGGTTCGCGGTGATGGACGGCATGGTGATGACGTCGGTCCAGGACGAGCGGGGAACGGTGAAGTCCCTGCGCATGGAGTCACAAGAGATCCCGAGCGAGGGAAGCTCGAACGTCGTGCTTCCGCCGAAGGGAACAAAGGTCGGTGGCACTTGGCCGTCAAAGCTCGACCTATCGGGCCAAATCGTCGACATTGTTTACAAGCTCGAGGGCTTTGAAACGGTCGACGGCGTGCTTCAAGCGAAGATTGCGGGCACTTTCCCTGACGGAAAGGTGGCGAAGTCCATTGAGCCGACGGTGTTCTACGTCGACACGACGACGGGCAAGATGGTCAGCGGCAAGGCGGTCACTGAAGTTACGATTGAAGGGAAGAAGGTGCGCGTGACTTACGAGATCGTCCTAAAGAAGGGAGGAGCGTAAGGAGAATGCCGCTATCGCGCGAACAGCTCGCCATGCGCGCAGCCAAGGAACTGCGTGACGGCTACTATGTAAACCTGGGGATTGGGATTCCCACGTTGGTCGCGAACTACGTGCCCGACGGCGTCGAGGTCGTGCTGCAGAGCGAGAACGGCATGCTGGGCATGGGCCCGTTCCCATTTGAAGGCGAAGAGGACGCAGACCTGATCAACGCGGGGAAGCAGACGATCACGGAGATTCCTGGTACCGCATACTTTTCTTCTTCAGATTCTTTCGGAATGATCCGAGGCGGTCACATCAACCTCGCGATACTCGGCGCGATGGAGGTCAGCGAGAAGGGCGACATCGCCAACTGGATGATCCCGCGCAAGCTGGTCAAAGGAATGGGCGGCGCGATGGACCTCGTCGCTGGAGTGCGACGCGTCGTGGTCGTGATGGCGCACACGAACAAGGAGGGCGAGTCGAAGGTGCTTAAGCAGTGCACGCTTCCGCTGACGGGAAAGGCGTGCATCGACCTCGTCATTACCGACCTGTGCGTGTTCGAGGTCGAGCGCGGCGTCGGACTTAAGCTGATCGAGCTGGCAGAGGGCGTGACTGTCGACGAGGTCAAGGCGAAGACCGAGGCGGCCTTCACCGTTTCCGAGAACCTCACCACTGTCGCAGTCTAGTTCGCGCGCTCCAGCCTTCCCACCGGGCCGCGCACGGCGTTCGCGAACCGAGTGTTGCCCTCGTTGGCGAGCGGCCGGAGGAACTCGAGCGCAGCCTTGTCGCCGTACTGCGCGAGCGCGTTCGCCGCGGCGATCCGCGGCTGGTTAGACCCGTGGTCGCGCACAATCTCGATAAGAGCGTCGTACACTTCGCGCGACCCAGGCGCATCCTTCAAGTTGCCGAGCCGCCGCGTTGCGTCGGTGCGCAGGATCGTGTTCGTTGAAGTCCGGAGCGTCTCAAGGCAGATCTTCCGGACGCGGTCTGGCTCGGTCCGCTGCCAGTTGTCCAGCGCAAACGTTTTGAACGCCTCGTTCGGCGCGCTGGTGTTCCAAGCCCGATCGATGAGCGCCGCGTCGCTGGTCAACCGATAGAGCGATGAGAGCGCAGTGAACCGTATGCGCGGGTTGGTGTCTTCCTCCATGACTGCGCGCAGCCTCTCGACCACAGCCGAGTCGTTCGTGGCGCCTCCGAGCCGTTGCACGGCCGCGTTCGCGATCCGCCGGTCCCGGTCGTCGACGAGCGCGAGCAAGCGGTCGACCTGTCCCGTTCCGATCATCGCCGCAAGCCGCTGTCGCAGCGTCGTCACCTTCTCCTCGGCCATCAATTGGCCGACTGATTCCGCGTCGAGTTCTCGCATCAAACCGATTAAGGTGTCTCGCACGGCGGCCGACTCAGACGCGCGATACGCGGCGACTGCCTGATCGGCGGGAAAGGCGGGCGCACCACCGACCTGGGCCATCACTCGACGCTCCGGATCGATCAACACCGGCCCGTCGCCAGCAAGCTGCAGCGTCCCTCCGCTCCCATCAACGCGCACGCGCCGCACGTCCCATCGGCCAGCGTTGAACTGCCACACCGGGACGTCGAGCCGCCACGCTCCCTCTTGTGTGAACCGCGCGGTGCGCCCTTCGACCGTCACCGTCAACAACGGTGCCCCCTCGGAAAAGAACCACTGTTGTTTGAACCAGTCCAGTTCCTGTCCCGAAGACGCAGACATCGCAGAAAAGAACTGATCGGTGGTCACAGGCTTGAACTTGTACGTCGTGAGGAAGTCGCGGATCCCGCGCCAGAACACTTCCTCGCCCAGCAAGTCGATCAACATGAACATGCGCGCTCCGCCGCCAGCATAGGAAGGTGAGCGGAACATCCGGTCGGGATCGGTCCCGTAGTCGGCGAGCACGACAGGCCCGCGGTCGTTGCGGGACGCGCTGAAACCGCTTCCCATCGTGCCCTTGCGATCGAGCTCGAACTCGCCTTGGCCTTCGTTCTCGCGGGTCCAGAACGCGGGGAGCAGAGATGCGAACCCCTCGTTGATCCACATGTGCGACCAGGTCGCGCACGTGACGAGGTCGCCGAACCATTGGTGCGCGAGCTCGTGTGCGACGAGGCCGGTCGAGGACGCTAAAGGTTGTTCAGAAGAAGCGTGCAGTGTGTTGATGTTGTTCGTCACCATCGTCGCGTGCTCCATTCCACCCGTGACGAAGTCGCCGACGACGAGCTGTGAGAACCGGTCGTACGGATACGGAACGCCAGTGAGCTTTCCGAAATAGTCGACCATCCTCGCGGTGCCTGCGAACGATGCGTGCCCCATGTCCGCCAGCCCGCGCGGATAGTAGTACTCGACCGGCAGGTCGCCGAGCATCTCGTCCGACTTCTCATAGTCCGCAACGGCAAAAGCGATTAAGTACGTCGAGATCGGCTGGTCCATGCGCCAGTGGTAGGTCCACTCCTTGTCCTTCGTGTCGGTGCCGACCAGAACGCCGTTGCTGACGGCGGTGTATCCGGGCTTGCACGCGATCCAGCACTCGCTCGTCGCCTTATCGTCTGGGAAGTCGTAGCTGACGAGCCACTGTCGGTTGTACTCCGGCTCGCCCTTGCTGTAGACCATGCTCGAACGCGCGGGCCACGCGTCGCGCTCGTGGACGAAGTAGAGCCCCCCGGTGGGCTTTCCGCTGTACTTAATCAGCACTTCGACCCTCTCGCCCTTCTTGAACGCCTTTCCGAAGTCGACCACGAGCTTGCTTCCGTCGAGACGGTAAGTGGCGGTCGCGCCGTTCGCAGTCGCGCTCTTGATCTGCAGGCCCTGCGAGTCGAACCACACGCTGCGCGTTGCGTCGGCGAGCGGGGCGATCGTGTTCGTCACCTGCGCGTCGAACGTGCGTTGCTCTTCGTTGAACCACAGCTTGTACGCGACGTGCTGGAGGTCGTACGCGCGTTCGCGCGGCTGTGCGAAGGCGAACGATGAGGCGATCAGCGCCGCGAGGAGGGCAGGAAACCGACGAACCATTGTTGGATTCTACTTTCTCACAGGGTTCTACGGTTTCCGACTTGCACCTACTCCTTCTCCTGCTCCCTGCACCTGCCACAATCCAGAAGATGCCCTACCGCGTTCGACCGAACGTGCTCAAAATGCACCCCTACTCGCCGGGCAAGCCGATCGAGGAGGTGCAGCGCGAGCTTGGGCTCACGGACGTCGTCAAGCTCGCGAGCAACGAGAACCCGCTCGGCCCGTCGCCGCTCGCGGTGAAGGCGGTGATCGCGGCGGCGCAGGGGATGAACACCTATCCCGATGCGAGCGGTTACAAGGTTCGCGAGGCGCTGGCCGTGCACTACGGCATCGGGGCGGAGCACATCGTGCTCGGCAACGGCAGCGACGAGATCCTCAACGTCTTGGGCCAGGTGTTCTTGGACGGCCCGAACGATAGCGCGGTGATGGGCTGGCCGTCGTTCCTGCGCTATCCTGCGACGGCGCACCTCGCGGACAGCCAGTGCGTATTGGTGCCGCTCGACAAGCAGTGGCGGCACGACATCAACGCGATGATCGCTGCGCTGACGCCTGCGACACGGCTGGTGTTCGTCGCTAACCCGAACAACCCAACGGGGACTCTTGTTCCGTCGTCCGACATTGAACGATTGATCGCAGCGCTTCCGGGCGGTGCGGTTCTCGTTTTGGATGAGGCGTACTACGAGTTCGCGCGGGACGTGCCGGGCTACCCCGATTCGCTGCAGTGGGTGAAGGACGGCAGGCCGGTGGTGGTCACGCGCACGTTCTCGAAGTCGTACGGGCTTGCGGGGATCCGGATGGGCTACGCGTTCGCACCTCTCGAGATCGTCGACGCCTTCAATCGCGTGCGCGAGCCGTTCGACGTTAACTCGCTCGCGCAGGCTGCTGCGATCGCCGCATTGGGAGACACAGACCACTTAGCGCAGACGCTTGAAGTCAACAGTCAGGGCATGCACAGGATTGTCTCGCGGATGAAGGAGCTCGGTCACGCGACCGTCGAGTCGCACGCGAACTTCGTGTGCGTCGAAACGAAACGCCCTAGCAAGGAGGTCGCCGACGCGCTACTGCGAGAGGGCGTCATCGTCCGCTCAGGGCACGTGTTCGACATGCCCGGCCACATCCGCGTGACGATCGGCACACCTGAGGAAGTCGAGCGGTTCCTTACTGCTTACAAGAAGGTGGTTTGAGTGTCCCCTCTCCCGCGCGCAGCGTGGGGGAGGGTTAGGGAGGGGGCAGTCCAAAGGTAACCTTTACACATGACAATCACCCTGCGCGATCGCGTCGCGGGCGACCACGCCTACCTGAGCGACATCCGCCACGATCTCCACGCGCACCCGGAGCTCATGTACCAGGAGAAGCGAACGTGCGAGGTCGTGCAGCGCGAGCTGAAAACGGCGGGTATCGAGTTCACACCCAACCTCGCAGGCGGGACGGGCGTGCTCGGCTTCATCCCGGCGACTGAGAAGGGCGCGAAGACCGTCGCGCTGCGCGCAGACATGGACGCGCTCCCGATCCTCGAGGAGACCGGCCTCCCGTACGCCTCCACCAACCCAGGCGTCATGCACGCGTGCGGGCACGACGGCCACACGACGATCCTCCTCGGCGCGGCGCGCGCCCTCAATAACGAGACGACAAGAAAGAACAACGTCCTGCTCATGTTCCAACCCGCTGAAGAGGGCGGCGCGGGCGGAAAGCGCATGTGCGAGGACGGCGTTCTGAACGGCAGCATCTATCCCGCGAAGGCCGACGTCGCGTACGGACTCCACGGGTGGCCGATGGGCAAGGAAGGGGTCTTCGGAGTCAAGAACGGCGCAATGCTCGCCGCCACCGACCAGTTCGTCATCCATCTGCAAAGCCCAGGCGGGCACGCCGCCGCGCCGCACGTCACGGTGGACACGATCGTCGCCTCCGCGCAGATCATCGTCGCGCTGCAGACGATCGCGAGCAGGAACATTGTCGCGACCGAGGGCTTCATCATGACGGTCACCTATGTCAAGGGTGGCAACGCGCTGAACGTGATCCCGAGCAAAGTAGAAATGGGCGGCACGATGCGTACGCTCACTCCGGAGAGCCGCGAAAAAGGCAAGCAAAGGTTTTTCGAGGTCGTGCAAGGCGTCGGACGTTCGCTCGGCGTGGACGTCGAGATCGAGTGGGAAGAGGGCTACCCCGTCACGTTCAACGACGCGTGGGCGACCGACCGCTACCGCCGCATCGCCGCTTCGGTGATCGGCGAGCAACGCATGAAGGAAGAGTCAGCGCCAGTAATGGGCGGCGAGGACTTCAGCTTTTACGGCCAGCACGTGCCCGCGTGCTTCTTCTTCGTCGGGCTCTGCCCGCCGGACAAGGAGCGCGTGCCGAGCGTGCACACGCCGCTCTTTGACTTTAACGACCGCGTCATCCCTGACGCGGTCGAAACGATGTGTCGCCTCGCGCTCGACCCGGTGGACTAGCCGCCGGTCTGGCCAGCAGACGTCGTCGTCGTTGTCGTCGTTGGAGGAGTGACGATGATGTCGGGGTCGTCGTCGTCCCGTTTTATGTCGACGTCGATGTCCGGGCCATCGTCAAGATCGTCATCGACGACGCAACCGGGCAAACAGACCAGAGTCGTCAAGCCAAGCAACAGGAGCAGGAAGCGTATTTTCGCCATGCCTATCTTGACGCAGCAACCCATGCTTCCCGCGTGCGCTCCAACCGATAAATGACCGGCATTCTTGCTAATTTGCACCTGCGACGGAGCCGGCGGAGCCTGTCCGTTCGCAGGTGTGCCGATGCTGTACCGACGAGAAGTCATTGCCTCGCATTTGCGGTAGACGATGAGCTCAAAAGTCCACTCGGTAATATGCTCCCATGTCCGCGCCCGATCTGACGATGACCTGGGTCGGATTCACCTGCATCGCGCTCTTCGCGGTCGCGTACATCATGGTGATCGGCGAAGAAAAGCTCCGCCTGCACAAGTCCATGCCCGTGCTGGTCGCGGCGGGCGCGATGTGGGTCGTCATCGGCATCGGGTTCGCGATGAACGGCGCGTCGGCCTCCCTCGAAGAGCCGATCAAGCGCTACCTGATGGAGTACGGCGAGCTGTTCCTGTTCCTGCTCGCCGCGATCACGTTCGTCAACACCATGGAGGAGCGCGGCGTTTTCGACGCGCTCAAGTCGTGGCTCATCGCCCGCAAGCTCTCGCTGCGTGCGCTCTTCTGGGTGACAGGCGGGCTCGCGTTCTTCATTTCACCGCTGGCGGACAATCTCACAACCGCGCTGATCCTGGGCGCGGTCACGGTCACGCTGGGGCAGGGCCATCCCAAGTTCGTCGCGCTGTGCTGCATAAACATCGTGGTCGCCGCGAACGCGGGCGGCGCGTTCAGTCCGTTCGGCGACATTACAACGCTCATGGTATGGCAGTCGGGGCGCGTGCAGTTCCACGAGTTCTTCGCGCTGTTCCTACCGTCGCTGGTGAGCTGGCTCATCCCGGCGGCGATCATGACGTTCGCCATCTCGAAGGACCGGCCGGAGGCGACGTCCGAGCCGGTGCACATGAAGCCGGGCGCGCGCACGGTGCTCGCACTGTTCCTCGCGACGATCGTGCTGACGGTCCTGGGGCACAACTTCCTGCACCTGCCCTCCGCGGTCGGGATGATGGCCGGGCTCGGGATGCTCAAGATGTTCGGCTATCTCCGTGGCCGAAGACTTGCGCACCGCGACGACCCGAGCGTGCTCTCCGAGATCGACGAGGACCGCGCGAGCGCCGCGAACTTCGACTCGTTCAAACAGATGGAGCGCATGGAGTGGGACACGCTGATGTTCTTCTACGGCGTGATCCTGTGCGTGGGCGCGCTCAACACGCTGGGGTATCTCGCCGGCCTCTCGCAAGCTCTGTACGGCGGTCTTGGGCCAACTTTGGCGAACTCTTCCATCGGTCTGATCTCGGCGGTGGTCGACAACATCCCTGTGATGTTCGCCGTGCTCTCGATGGGGCCGGAGATGTCGCACGCCCAGTGGTTGCTCGTGACCTTCGCGGCGGGCGTGGGCGGCTCGCTGCTCTCGATCGGCAGCGCGGCGGGGGTCGCTCTCATGGGCCAGGCGCGCAAGGAGTACACGTTCATGAGCCACCTCAAGTGGGTGTGGGCGATCGGCCTGGGCTACGCCGCGGGCATCCTGGTCCACCTCGCCATCAGCGGGCAGTAAGCCTGGGCACCGCAACGCCCGGCACCGCCCACAAGTACAATCTGAACCCATGGACCCCATAAGGGAGCTCGATATCCTCATCCGGGCCAAGTACCCGATCGTGTACGTCGTCACCTGGGAGGAGCGGCGGGTCGAGGAGGCCATCAAGGGCATCGGCGAGAAGCTCTCCCGCAA
>JANWJY010000124.1 GCA_025451715.1 Fimbriimonadaceae bacterium
AGCAGGGGCATGTTGCTGTGGTCGCCCTTGCCGTAGTAGTCGAGCGAGAGCACGAAAGCGGTGTCGAAGTCGTCCGGCGTGCGGGCGTAGTTCAGGTCCTTGAGCTTGTAGTCGATCCCGATGCCGAACCAGGTCTTGCCTTCGGCCTTGGCCGAGGCCGCCGAGGGGAAGAACATGCCGCCGCGCAGCGAGATGCCCTGCGGCTTGCCGTACTGTGCGTTCGCGACCGTCGCCATTCCTAGCGTCGCGAAGATTCCGATCAAAACGAGCTTTTTCATCCGTGATGTCCTTTGTAGCGCCGCTATCTGCGGCTTAGTACAAATACTAGCACGGACCGAGGGGAGTGGGTGGTTCCCATTTCCCAACACGTTTGCCACATCGGGGAGGGTGTCAGTCCTCTGACACCGCGGTTTCGTTAACGGTGCCGCAGGAGCGGCACCCTCCCAGCGGCACCCTAAACCCTGAACCCTAGACCCCCGCAACGTCCCCCAGGATCGCCACCACCAGCCGCGTCGTGTCGACCAAATCCCGCCGCGAGACGTTCTCGTCGTGCGTGTGGATCTTGTCCATCCCCGTCGCGATCACGATCGAGGGCACGCCCTTGGTGTTGAACACGTTCGCGTCGCTGCCCCCCAGCGTCGTCCGCAGCTCGCCCGAAAAACCCAACGAACGGGACCCCGCCACGGCGTGCCGCACCACCTCGGCGTCCGGTGGGATCGTGTACGACGTGTAGTGCCGGCGGTGGTCGATCACCACGGTCGCCCCCCGCTCGTGCGCCGCCCGCTCGAACTCCTTGATCATGTGGTCCACCTGCGTGTCGAGCATCTCGACGCTCGTGGACCGCGCCTCGCCGCGGAGCTTGACGATCGCCGGCACCACGTTCACCGCCGTCCCGCCCTGGATCAGCCCGAAGTTCGCTGTCGTTTCCGGATCAATGCGGCCCAGTCGCATCCGGCTGATCGCGTCGGCGGCGACCTCGAGCGCGCTGACCCCGTCCTCGGGGTTCTTGCCGCTGTGCGCGGGCTTGCCGTGGATCACCACGTCGATCTTGTCGTGCGTCGCGGTACGGGTCACGAACGAACCGACCGGCGGGCCCGTGTCCAGCACGTACCCGAAGTCCAGACCGAGCGAAGCAATGTCCAGCTCGTGCGCGCCGAGCAGCCCGATCTCTTCGGCCAGAGTAAACAGCAGCACGACGTCGCCGCGCGGCGCGTCGTCCTCGATCATCGAGTGGAGCGCCTCGATCGCGGGCGCCATCCCGGCCTTGTCGTCCGCGCCGAGGATCGTGTCGGACGCGCTGTAGAACACGCCGTTGCGCTCCTCGATCACGAGCCCCTCGGTCGGCTCGACGGTGTCGAAGTGCGCGCTGAGGAAGACCCTTGGGGCGTTGGGGACGTTGCCCTTGAGCGTCGCGATGACGTTGTTCGCGTTGCTGCCGAGCTTCTTGCCCGCGTCGTCTTCTCTGACCTCCAGCCCGATCTCTGTGAGGTAGCCCTTGACGAAGTCCACGCTCTCCCGCTCCTTCAGCGCGGGGGCATTGATGAGGCAGAGCTTCTTGAACAGGGATACCAGCCGATCCTCGTTGATCATCGAGCCACAAGTGTAGCCGCATCCCCTCTCCCGCGAACGCGGCGGAGGGTTAGGGAGGGGGCTCCCATTCCCTCTCCCTTGGGAGAGGGCTAGGGAGAGGGTGCGAAACCATGACAGTCCCTTCCACTCCGCTCTCCCCTCTCCGCTTTCAGCTCTCAGCTCTCACTAAGACCCACCCCAAATTTGAACCCAAAAATAGGTCTAAAACGCCAAAAACCTTGTCAAATCCGCCACCCACAGGTATAATAAGGCCACCAATAAGCGGACACCGAGTCCGCTGCCGCGCCAAGACCCAAGGGCGCAAGAAACCACAGCAATGCATGACCCAATCCTGCGCCTCAGCGCATCGCAACAACTTCCCATCGCCCACTTCGAGAAGGAAGAGCAGATGAAGCTCCACTTCGCGAAGAACCTCCACCTGATCGAGCCCGGCCTCACCCTCTACGAAGAGGACGGGATCACAGGAACCGAAGTCCCCTGCCGCGTCACCAACTGGGGACGACAAGGCAGCATCGACATCCTCGCCGTCGACGAAAGGGAAACGATCGTCGTCATCGAGTGCAAGATGAACTACGGCGACGCCGCCGCGTTCGGCCAGGTCCTCGGATACATGGCTTGGATCAGGTCCCGTCTCATCTCCCTCGGCCGCTCGCCCGAAGAGATCAACGTGCGCGGAATCATCATCGCAAAACGCGCCAACCCCATCCTCCGACTCGTGATGAAAGAACTCTCCACCTCCAACATCACCGTCTTCGAATACGAAGACGCCCTCAACCTCACCAAAGTCGGCTGACCATGCACGCTTCCGCGCCATACCGAACAACTATTGCCCACGATGTGGGCTTCACACCCACTCGCCCGCCTGTGGGGTCAGACGGTCAATCGAAAAGTGCCAGTGACGTCGCCGGAATCATCTCGCCCAGCAGCTTCTCAGGCACACCGCATTCTTCCGCGATGTTCGCGATCGAAAACCCTTTGGATTCGGCGACATCAATAAACTTTGTGTGAATAGCGCTCGTGTCCGGCATGATCCATATCGGTTCTGGTGCGCGGCGATACCCTAGGAACGCAAACTTCTTGAACGCATGCGAATACGCGGAGTCGCTGATAGCTCCATTATCATGCATGTGCTTGACCATTGCCTGCATCGACATTCGCCATCGTCCCCTAAGCTTTCCTAAGGCGTCTAAGTCAACGACGGAAGGTGCTTCGCGCTTGAAGGTTTCCCAAGGAGCTAGAAACTCATTCGCAAACCCGAAGGCCATTGCCTCAAAAAGATCGCTGCGAGCATCAAGTGCAAGTTCCCGATGCAGGACAAGGTGCGCAACCTCATGAGCGGCGTCAAGCCTCACCCTCGCCGGATCTTGCGTTTCTTGGTTTAGGAAAACATAGGGCGTTTCAGCAATCCAACACGCGAATCCGTCGAGATGTTCGACCGCCTCGCGAACGAAGAAAACGCGGATACCCCTCGACTCCAGAAGGCTTAGCACATTCGTAATCGGTCCCCATCCGATTCCCCATTCCTCCCGCAGTCGCCTCGCTGTACTCGCACCTAAAGTCCTTGCATCCTGCGTGTTGCCTACATTCTCCATCGGAATGTTCAATAGATCAACGCGAGGATAACGCACAAACTGCGCAATCAAAGGAGCAAGTCGCGTGTGCGCGATCGCAGCATAGAATCTCGCCTTGTCGCGAACAGAAGCTGGGCATGCTGACCTCTTCCTAAACGAAATATGACCCTCCGGTGCTGACCACTCAATTGATGGATCGAAGAATGCGAGCGGTAGGCCAGTCTGTTGAGCGAGAACGGATGCTAGCGGCACGAAATCTCGTTCGCCTTTCTCCAGTCCGGAGACGAACGGCTGTGATCTACCAATGCGGCGTGCGAGTTCGGTTTGCGTTACTCCCGCATAACCGCGCGCGAGGGTGACCGGGTTTAGGTTTGCTGCCAATCACTCGACCCCTTCAGGTGTGAACGGTGGTTCGAATGCAGCAACATGCTCAAACGGATCCGATTCCGTCACGATGTACCGCTCATAGTGCTTGATGAGAGCGGACTTCAGTTGGTCGCGGTACGGTTGCTCGCCAGAGATGAGATGCAATTCATGGGCCTCACCATCCTCTTCATCCCGCTTGATGATCGCTAATCCGTACAGTTGAAGTTCGCTCGATGCCTGAGTCGGTACCTCGTCGAACTCAAGTTCGAACTTCATCTGCCAGCCTTCGCGCGAATATTGCTCGTCGCCCTTGGGGTGAATCCTGTAGTTTCCCTCTGCGTCAATCGTGCCGAAGTACAGCGGAAAGGCCAGAACCTCGTTATCCCAAACTATGGCGAGATGATTCTGGGTTTCACTTGGTCGAATGATCTGGACTCGGCCCTCATGGCCCAACTCCTTGTTAGCGAGGTCGATCCAGGTCGTTCGCTCCCAGGGGCCGATTTGACATGGGGCGATAATGGCTGAGAGACCCCGAGCAGCGTTGCGAGCCAAACGACGGGTTCCGACGACCTTCCGTAGTTCTGACCGGAAGGGAGACAAACGGGTTTCAAGTTCAATCATTGTTATAATCTCACGACGTTTCGTCGTCGTATTATATCTTGCAGACGTCCTCTGTACCCCTAAAAGTCGCTCTTCAAGCTAGGAAAGCCGGAAAATGGCTACCAGAGGCTGTGGAAAGATGACGGAGATTGAGCCTAGGAACCCGACGCCTTCACGTGTTACAATCCGTCTGCTAGTAGACGCATGAGTACCTATGAGTGCCAGATCGATTAGCTTCTTTTCGGGTGCCCTCGGCCTCGATCTTGGCCTTGAGCAAGCCGGGTTTAAGTGTCTCGCTGCGAACGAGATTGACCCCCGCGCCTGTGAGACGATTCGACTTAACAGACCCAAACTCAAACTCTACGACGGCGACATGCGTCAGCTGAGTGCTGAGCAGATCCTGTCCGATCTGCGACTGTCGTACGGAGACATCGATCTGGTCGTTGGTGGCCCTCCCTGCCAAGCCTTTTCCACCGCGGGCAAGAGACGTTCGCTGGACGACAACCGTGGAAACTTAGTCTTACACTTCTTGAATGTCGCGATTGGACTTAGTCCGCAATGGATCGTTCTCGAGAATGTTCGCGGACTCTTGTCCGCACCGATCCGACACCGACCACATATCGAACGCGGGCGCGGCCATGCACCTCTTGCCCCAGACGAACTGCCCGGCGGTGCCTTGGCGCGCGTCGTTACGATCCTCGAAGATGCAGGCTATCTCGTGTCGTTTTGCCTCTATGACGCCGCCAACTTTGGTGTGCCCCAAAGAAGGGAACGCCTCATTCTCATTGCAAATCGTGACGACGTACCGGTCTCCTATTTGCAGCCGACCCATACCATTGACGAGTGGGGCACATTTCAAGCGGCAGTCAAAGGACTACGACGGAAGCAAGAGTTCATTCCATTGCGAGACGCTCAGCTGAAGTACTTGCCCCTCGTCGGCCCTGGAGAAAATTGGCGAGTGTTGCCTCCGCGCGTGCAAAAAATCGCGTTGGGAAAGGCTTACTTGGCGGGCGGGGGCCGTGTTGGCTTCTTTCGTCGGGTCGCATGGGATTCCCCTTCGCCCACTCTCGTCACATCTCCAACTATGCCAGCGACCCTGCTCGCACATCCCAGGGAGCTTCGCCCCTTGAGCGTGGAAGAATACAAGCGCCTTCAGGGCTTTCCCGATGACTGGGAAGTTGCCGGGAGCACGACACAGAAGTACCGCCAGCTGGGCAACGCGGTGCCCATCGGACTGGCAAAGCACTTGGGTCACCACCTTCTGAATGGCCCTAAGGAGCACACTCGCGTCGTAACAACGCGTCAGTTGGTGACCAGCCGGTACTCATTCACTAGCGACCGGGAGTGGCGCGTCCAGTACGCAAGCGCAATTGAGCGGTCTCGCGAGCTATGCTTCTCTGACTAGAGATGATGCCGGAGCCGGTTGACTATGCGGTGATGGAACTGAAGGTTCAGCAGTGCTTGCTGGACTTCCAAGAGAAGCGACTTGACCGCTTGAGACGGCTCTCTGCTATCGACCTACTAAGGAAAAAGAACCCCTACTTGTTCGCCGCGTCTGGAGTTGAGACGCTTGGTGATCTCGCCGAGCGGATTCTCACTGCTTTCTTGTCGTCCTCAGAAGAAACGATCTTCGGCAACACGTTTTTTGAACCTGTAGCTCTCGCTGTGAGCGGTGGCACTTCTGTCGCTCCTAACGGCGTCGACATCGTGATCGAAACGGGCACGATGTTCAAGGCGATTGCAGTCAAATCTGGCCCGAGCGTGTTCAATGCCGATTCAAAAAAGCGTCAAAACACGAATTTCATCGCGCTGCAACACCGGTTAAGCAAGAGCCCGAAGAAACTGGATTGTGTCGTAGGTTACGCTTACGGCACGAGATCTTCTGTCCCAAGCCAGCAGTACATCTTTCGGGAGATCGCTGGTCAAGCCTTCTGGACGGAAATATCCGGTGACGATCGTTTCTACGCTTGGCTGCTGCAACGAATCTACTTGGGTAACAAACCGTACGACGCGCTATATCGAAACAAGCGCGAGGAGACCCTTGAACGACTTGTCGCCGAACTATCGCCTGAGTTTGCGACACCCGAAGGGCTAGTACACTGGGATGCCCTGATTCATTTCAATTCATCCACATCGCGCTAGGCCGCGCGTCCGACTGAACCACCCTCAGCTTGCCCAGCCTCCTCCGTGCCACAATCGCGGGGTTGAAGACTTACAAGCTCACCGTCGAAGGGTTCGGGACCTACGAGGTGCCCGAGGGGAAGAAGCTGGTGCTCGCGCTGGAGGAGAGCGGCGTCGACGTCAGCCACCGCTGCGGCGGGAACGCGCGCTGCACGACGTGCCGCGTCAAGTTCCACAGCGAAGAGCCGCCGATGGGAAAGGTCGAGCACGACTCGCTGGAAGAGGACGGCGAGCTCGGCAACTTCCGGCTTTCGTGCCAGTCGCGGATGGACCGCGACATGCACGTCGAGGTGCTGATGCGGGCTTCGGTCGAGGGCTGGGACCCTGGGATCGAAGTGGAGGCGTAGGCACCCGGGAGGGCGAGCGTCCTCGCGAGCCGCGCTTTCCACCCGCCATCTCGTTCCGTGTGCCGGGAGGGCGAGCGTCCTCGCGAGCCGAAACCTCTGGGGCGTAGGCGAACGGCGCGTCAGCCCGTGCGCCCGCCGCCGTACGGTCAC